>PYCK01000073.1 GCA_009649835.1 Candidatus Methanocomedens sp.
ACTGAATAGAATAATACTAATTGGTAGTATTTTATGAGATTCCATAACAGGGAGAAAGAACTGGAAGAACTTGAACGCATCTGGAGATTGTGCTCCAAATCCACACACTTTACCATACTCACCGGAAGGAGACGAGTGGGGAAAACAGAACTGGTCAAGCAGTTCTATGCCAAAAAACCGCATCTGTATTTCTTTATAGGCCGAAAAAAACCAGCATTACTCCTCGAAGAGCTGTCCGAAGTTGCCAGGACCGTAATCGAGGATTTCCCGACCATGGTCAAGTTCGACGAGTGGCTCAAATTCCTTTTGAACAATCTAGAGCAGAACACAGTCATATTCATTGATGAATTCCAGAACTTGAAATTTGTAGACGAGAGCATTTTTTCAGATTTCCAGAAGGTCATTGACGAATACAAAAACAAAGTGCAAGTTCACATAATCGCAGCCGGTTCGCATATTACCCTGATGGATAAAATATTCACCAACAGCAAAGAACCCCTGTTCGGCAGGGCCACAGAGACATATGTGCTTAAACCCATGCAGTTCAAGGAAGTCTCTAAAATGCTGTTCGAAATAGGTATCACCGACATTGAAAGCCAGATACAGTGGTACAGCGTATTCGGAGGAATACCAAAGTACTATGTAATGGCAGAAGAGCAAGGGTTGACCGGAAAGGATATATTTTCTGCCCTCAGGATACTCCTGTTTAGGGACTTTGCCCCATTAAAAGAAGAGGCAAGAAGTGTACTTACCGAAGAGTTCGGACGGGAACACCCCTCATATTTCTCAATACTGGAAGCCGTCTCACTGGGAAATTCCGAGATGACAACAATTGCGAACAGATCAGGGATCAAAGTAAAAAGTATTGCCAAATACCTTGGCCAGCTTGTAAGGGATTTCCGATACCTGGACTATGAAATCCCGGTCACTGAAGCAAGACCGTGGAAAAGCAAGAAGGGACGGTATTTCCTGAATGACAACTTCTTTAAGTTCTGGTTCAAATATATTTACAGGAACAGAAGCGACTATGAGATCGGTAATTACGACATCCTGATAAAGAAGATTCAGCAAGACTTTGAATCACTTGTTGGAAGAGAGTTCGAAAAGATATCCATGCAATTTCTAAGGGAACTCAACACACAAAACAAACTTCCATTTGCATTTTCAAAAATCGGCAGGTGGTGGCGCAAGGGCAGCGAAATAGACATAGTTGCATTTAATGAGGATTCAAAGAATATCCTTTTTGGAGAATGCAAATGGCAGAACCGGAAAACCGGTATTGACGTACTTACCGCCCTGCTGGATAAATCCGCCTATGTGGATTGGAACATCAATGACAGGACCGACCACTTTACCGTAATATCAAAATCAGGTTTCACAAAAAAAGCAGAAGAGTTCGCCGGGCAGAACAACTTCACACTCTATACGCTGCAAGACCTCAAAAGAATCTTCACTCACCCGTGATAATACGTCGGCTCTTCAGGCTTCTTCTGCTTACCCTGGAAATTAATAGCAGGCAGCGGCACAGCAGGCGGCAGACCCAGCGTCTTGGAGATAGTCAGCGCCAGAGGTGCTAAGTTACTCACCATAGTATTGGCCACTTCGTTTTGCACCGCAGGCGGCGCAGACCCGGCAGTCCACTGTTTATGCAGTGCTTCCAGATCAGCATCCTGGAAATAATCCGTAGAACCTTCAAACCTGATATAGCCGATATTCGGGTTCAGGTAATTGATAGACAGGGCATACTCCAGCCTGATTATCTGTTTTTCTCCAAAAGGAGTATTCTGTACCACAAGTGTGGGGTTCCTAATATTAATATCAAAATTAATGTTAATGCTTTTTTGATGCTTTACCCCTTCGGGACCTGTAAACGACTTTGATTCGATATTTTTCACCTGAAAACTAATAATCATCGGACTCACCATATCACATAAAGGGTGTAAGAATAATAAAATCTTGGGTTAGCACTCAGGGATAAAAAACCAAGGGTATAATTACCCCTGTAATAATCCCAGTGAAAAAAAAATTAATTAGCTATGTAGTCAACACAATCTCAATGCTGATATCTTTCGGGACCTGTAACCGCATAAGCTGTCTCAATGCCCGCTCGTCTGCATCCAGGTCAATAAGTCGTTTATGTACACGCATCTCCCAGTGGTCCCAAGTAGCTGTCCCCTCACCATCAGGACTTTTCAGGGATGGTACCACCAGTTTCTTTGTAGGCATTGGGATGGGACCTGAAATATTTACCCCGGTCTTCTCTGCTATACTCTTCACCTGATTGCACAGGGTGTCAAGTGTTGAAGGACTTGTCCCTGATAATCGTATCCTTGCTTTTTGTGGCATTAAAAAATCTCCAAAAAAAAGAGGGAGGGAGGCTTATGGCCTCGCCTTAATACTGATGACCATTCCAGCGGCTACTGTCTGGCCCATATCACGGATAGCAAAGCGTCCCATCTGCGGGATCTCCTTCACATTCTCGATAACAAGGGGCCTGGTGGGTTTCACGGTCACGATTGCCGCATCACCCGCCTTGATGAAGGACGGGTTCTCTTCCTTCACTTCACCAGTCTTTGGATCAAGTTTCTTGTCCAGTGACATAAGTGTACAGGCTGTCTGGGCTGTATGACAGTGGAACACAGGTGTATATCCTACTGAAATGGCTGACGGATGCTGAAGCACCACGATCTGTGCCGAAAACTCTTCAGCCACTGTTGGCGGTTTGCTTGTGTGTCCACACACATCGCCTCTTCTTACATCGTTCTTTCCGATACCCCTGACGTTCCATCCGATATTATCACCGGGAACTGCCTCGGGTTGCTCTTCATGATGCATCTCAATGGACTTGACCTCGCCTGAAGCACCACTTGGCTCGAAGATAACATCTTCACCTTTCTTCATGATACCGGTCTCAACACGTCCTACAGGTACAGTACCTATACCGCTAATGGTATATGCGTCCTGTACAGGAATGCGCAGCGGCAGTTTGGTGGGCTTTTCAGGTTCCTTGAGTTCGTCAAGGGCTTCCAGGATTGTCGGGCCAGTATACCATTTTGTATTCTCGCTCTTACTGGCAATGTTATCGCCCTCAAAAGCTGATGTGGGGATGAAATTCATTTCAGCAGGTTTGAATCCTACGATCTTCAGCAGTGCGCTGACATCTTCTTTGGCTTTATTATATTTAGCCTCATCATAGTTGACCTCATCCATCTTATTAATCGCAATGATGAGCTGGTTGATACCCAGTGTCCTGGACAGGAACACGTGTTCCTTTGTCTGTGCCTGTACACTGTCCTTGCCTGATACCACCAGGATAGCGGCATCTGCCTGGGATGCGCCTGTGATCATGTTCTTGACAAAGTCACGGTGACCGGGACAGTCCACCACTGTAAAATAATACTTATCCGTATCAAACCGCTGGTGTGCGATATCAATGGTGATACCCCTTTCACGCTCTTCTTTTAGAGAGTCCATGACCCATGCAAAAGCGAAGGATTCCTTTCCTTTAGCTTTTGCTTCTTCCCTATACTTCTCAATAACATGTGCCTCTACGGCTCCTGTATCATACATCAATCGACCCACAAGGGTTGATTTACCATGGTCGATATGACCGATAACAGCCAGGTTCATATGTGGTTTCTCTGCCATGCCTAATCCTCCATTCTTTATTTTATTATTGTAGATTTAATGTTCTTATAGATTTTACTGCTTTTAAACTTTGTGTCAATTGCAGCTTGGTTCCATTTACTTTTCAATACCCAGTTACTGACCTACAAAATCACTGGCTTTTGGTACTTCAGATTTCAATCCTTTCCGCTGGCGTATCTGCAACACGATCTCTTTCAGCAGGCTTGCCGGTAATGTCTCGAACCCGGCAAATTCAGTACTCCACATGGCACGACCCTCAGTAGCAGACCTGATATCACCTGCAAACCCGAAAAGTTCAGCCACCGGAGCCTTGCTCTCGATAATTGTCATATCGCCTTCCTGGGACATATTGTTAATGATACCCCTTCGTCCCTGTATCTCGGAAGTGGCCCCACCCATATTATTCTGCGGAGTCTGGATAAATACCTTCTGGTACGGCTCCAGCAGGGTATCGTCAGCCATAAGCATGGCCGCCTGTATGGCCTGCCTTGCCGCAGGTATCACCTGGGCCGGACCCCTGTGTACTGCATCCTCGTGCAGCTTGGCATCTACGAGCTTGACCCTAACCGCCTGGCAGGGTTCCCTTGTGAGCGGGCCCGCTTTCATAACCTCTTCAAAAGCATCGATGATCAGTTCCATGGTCTCATTCAGGTACTGGATACCTTTGGTCGTGTCGAGGAGAATATTTGATTCAAAAATATGGGTAACGCCTTTTGCTTCATCCTTTTTGAGCCCTGCCCCCATAAACTTCTCACGCCGCTCCAGTTCCGGCATACGCATGGATACCTCACCGGATTTGATAAGGTCCACGATACTGCTGTCCAGGGGCTCCACTTCAATATAGAACCTGTTGTGACGGTTCGGACTCTTACCTTCAACCGGTCCGGCATGTTTCTGGATCGTTTCCCTGTATACCACGATGGGTGGACTGGTAGTGATCTCCACACCCTTGTCACGCTCGATCCTGTGGCCAATGACCTCAAGATGGAGTTCACCCATACCTGACATCAGGTGCTCACCAGTCTCTTCATTGATAGTAACTTTCAGGGTATTGTCTTCCTTAGCCACTTGCCGCAGCACCTCAACCAGCTTGGGCAGGTCCTTCATGTGCTTGGCTTCCACAGCCACTGTAACCACAGGTTCACTGGCATGCTGGATGGCCTCAAAAGGTATCATGTCATCCATGGACGATACCGTGGCACCCACATACGCATCCTTCAGGCCGGTGACTGCCGCAATATTACCGGCAGGGATCTGTTCCACTTCCAGCCTTTCCGGGCCCATGAAAATTCCCACCTGCTGCATCCTGTTCGTCTTGACAGAACCCGATACGTTCAATTCCATGCCTCTTTTCAGTGTACCGCTGAACAACCTGCCAGTGGCCACTTCGCCTGCATGGGGATCCAATGAGATATTTGTGACCATTAATGCCACATCACCGTCACGGTTGGCATTTAGCATATTCTTACCTTCAGTGGATTCCTTATCGCCATGCCATATCACATTAACCCTATCCTTCTGGGCAGTAAGGGGATTGGGCAAAAACCGGATGATCATATCATTTAAGACCTCATGAAGCGGGCATTTTTCTGCCAGTTCATTTTGTTTCTCTTCCTTGCAGTAATTATATACATCATTGAACCCGACACCTGATTTCTGCATATAGGGTACGCTTATGGCCCAGTTATACAGGGCAGAACCAAAGGCTACAGTGCCGCCGGCAGCATCCACACGCCATCCCGCCTTGTATTTCTCTTCGTTCATGCCCTTGATGAGCTTATTCACATGATCGATGACCTTACCCAGCCTGACCTGCATCTCCTGGGAATCTACTTGCAACTCATTGATCAGCCTGTCCACTTTGTTTATAAACAGTACCGGCCTCACATGTTCCTTTAATGCCTGCCTGAGCACGGTCTCGGTCTGTGGCATGGTACCTTCCACCGCATCCACAACTACCACAGCACCATCTACGGCCCTCATGGCCCTGGTCACGTCACCGCCGAAATCCACATGGCCCGGCGTATCAATAAGATTGATCAGGTATTCGTCGCCCTCGAACTCATGTACCATTGAAACACAGGCAGAGTCAATAGTGATACCCCGCTCCTGCTCTTCCTCATCTGAATCTGTGAACAACTGCTTGCCTGCCAGTTCCTTTGAGATCATACCGGCACCGGCAAGGATATTATCTGTAAGAGTTGTCTTTCCATGATCGATGTGTGCAACTATACCGATATTCCTGACATTCTCAGGTTCATTCATAAGCACAGTCACGCGCTCAACCATCTTTTTCCTTCGTCCCATATCTGTTTCCTCAATAAATTCTAGTATCTGGTTATTAATTATCTGGTTTTTAAGTATCCGTATTAATAAAAAAAAGATTCCGTCTTTGAAAATAAAAAAAATGATTGCGGCAAAGCCGCAATATTATAGATTACCTTGCAGCCTTTGCCACGCGTTCCTTTCCTTCCTTCTTGTTAATAGAATAGGACTTGACATCGTAGTTTGCGGCTGCTATTATCTCATTTGCCAGGGCTTCCTCGATAGGCCGCCTTTTCTTAAATGAAGACTTGTACGCTCCTGCAGCCACAAGCCGCAGTGCAGTATCCACCCTGCGCTGGGGCGCACTGTCCACAGCCTTCGGTACAGCGATCCCGCCGTACTTCAACCTGACCGTTTCCTCCCTGGGTCCGGCATTAATGATAGCATTGACCAGTATCTGGATCGGATTTTCCTTTGTCTTTTTATTAATGATCTCAAAAGATTCCTTAACGATCCTGTAGGTGGTCATCTTCTTGCCTGTGTTGTTCTCAGACTGCATCATCTTGTTGATAAGTCTCTCAACAATATGCTGGTTGGACTTATTGAACTGCTGTCTGGCGTGTTTTCCTCCGGAATAAGGCAGCATAACAGGCTTTAAGTTGATATATCTCTCAACGCTAATATCATCGACCTGAACTTCTGTAGTATCCCATTTATCGAAAATCTTGTTCATACACCTACCTCATTGGCTTCTCTTTGCGTCCGATCACCATCTCGTTGAGACTCATATCGTTCACTGCGGTTACCTTGAACCTTACACCGGGAATGTCACCCTTTGCACCGCCCATGCGCCCACCGATACGTTCCACGGTCACTTCATCATGTTCATCTATGAAATTGATAGCACCATCACCAGGACAAAAAGCAGTGACCTGCCGTCCGTTCTTGATCAACTGTATCCTTACACATTTCCTAATGGCAGAGTTGGGCTGTTTTGCCTCTACACCAACTTTCTCAAGTACAATACCCCTTCCCTGTGGAGCGCCTCCAAGGGGATCTGCCTTTACATTAAGCTTCAGGGCGCGCCTGAGGTATTTCCTGTCGCTCCACCTGAAATTTTCCCGGTCATCTTTTAGTTTGCGGGCAGCATATTTTCCATTTCCCATATTATGATACTTCCTGTGAAATTAATTATCTGGAATTCTTGCAGGCTACTGGATTGTCACATCATCTATATCATGATGTCGTTTGGCAAGAACCTTCACTTTTTCAATGTTCTTTCCGTTTCGCCCTATGGCAAGACCCTTCTCTTTAGTTTTTACTTCTACATAAGCTATACGTTTGTCACCCTTATATCCGATCTTTACGTTATTGGCATTGGCAGGCTGGAGCAGGTTCTGTATAAAAATAACCGGGTCGTCGTTATACTCCACCACTTCAACATGGCGCCCGATGCTTTTTACAAGCTTGTTGACATGCTCACCGTTCTTGCCTATGGCCATGCCCATATCTCCTGTCTTAACAACAAATATCACCCTGTTGTTGTCATCATCCAGCAGACAATCCCTGGCAGTGGCTCCGGTCGTACTCTCGAACAATGCTATGTAACGAATTCCATCTGTGGAGAGTTTAACTTCGCTCAATTATACACCATTATCCTTTTATGACTGTTAATATTTTCGATTCCCCTGGGTCCTCTATAGCCATTGCCGCAACAGCGAACGGTTTGCTGCATACCGTACCCAGTTCAACACCAATGCCTGGAAAGTCCATCACAGGTACTTTGCCTGTAACCCTGTCCCGTACGTCGGCGGGACAGTTTGACGCAAGCACTACAGCCTTGGCCTGGTAATTATCCACAGCCTTCACTGTTTGCCTTGATCCGATCGACACCTTTCCGGTCTGGATCGCGATTCTCAGTATTTTATTAAAGTCTAAATCCATGAATATCATCCTGTATGATTTTTTCTATCTACTGGGTTTATTATTTAAGTTCTTTTTGCTGCCATGAGTTTGACATGACCAGTCCCAAGTTGAATGGGCTGACCCACAATAACGTTCTCGGTCACACCTCTTAATTCGTCAATATCTCCCCTCATACCCGCATCCAGCAGGTGGTTCACTGTGACCTCGAAAGCTGCCCGTGCAAGTACACTGGCCTTCTCACCCGAAATACCGTGCCTGCCAATAGCCTTCACTTCCCCGTCAACAGTCATGATGTCAGCCACCAGCATGATATGCCGTACATCAACTGACAGCCCCTGTTCACGAAGGGTATCAGTAGCTTCTTTTATGATACTGTTCCTGGCCGCCTCGATACCGAACACTTCATAGATCTCATTGATATTATTCGTGGTGGACCGGGTCATATCCACGCCATCCAGATCATCAATGTGTTTCAGTGACGATCCTTCAGTATACAGTACATATTCGTCAATGGTATCCTCTTTCCTGATGACAACACGTTTGATATCACTTATTCCCTTGAGGGTCACGTTCTCCACGTTCTTACTTAGCTGGAGCAGTTCCCTGTACGACTCGTTCTCCGGATGTACCATAAGCACATTACCATCTATCTCAACGGTTGATCCCAATTCGTCCTCCAGTTTTTCTGCCACTTCCTCTGGTGTGATATTACGCTGGGTGATCACCTTCTCATTGAGCTCGATTGTCACCAGCATTTCAGTAATATCTGTAGACAAGCTGCCCAGGTGACTGATATGGGTGGCCTCGATATTCCATGCCAGTTTACGGGCCATGTCCCTATCCTTTGCATAATCCTCTGTCAAGTAGACCGTCATCATGGGTGTAGAAGGGTTCTTCCTGGCATCCACGATCTCGATCAGCCTGGGCAGGCCCAGTGTAACGTTGATCTCAGCCACACCCGCATAGTGGAAAGTTCGCATCGTCATCTGTGTACCAGGCTCACCAATACTCTGGGCCGAGACCACACCGGCAGCCTCACATGCCTCAATACAGGCGTATTCATAACCTTCAACAACCCGCTTTATGATCTCTTCAAGCTGCTTTTTGGTCACTTTTGTCTCTTCAAGCTCTTTATGAAGAGTATCAAGGATGTTCTTTGGCAGTTGCAGGTTCCTGGTCATCTCTTCAATGGTCTTCTGGCTCACTGCCATTATTCTACCTCCTTTGAAGTGACAGATTCTATTATCCACTTTATGGCCTGTGGCTTACTGAATTCACTTTTCATGGGGTCAATACCGTCCTCACCGTATTTGAACTGGACAACCATGCCCCTGGTATCCTTCACAGTCCCATCATACTGGACCTCCAGGTCCTGGAGCGCATTGACCAGCCTGCGCTGCAGGTAACCGCTCTGGGATGTCCTGACAGCCGTATCCACCAGGCCTTCCCTGCCACCGATGGCATGGAAGAAGTATTCGGTTGGCGAAAGGCCGCTCTTATAACTGTTCTTCACGAACCCGTGAGCTGACGCACCCAGATCACCGGTATGGAAATTGGAAAGTGTCCTGCCGGCATAACCCCTCCTGATACGCTCGCCCCTCACAGCCTGCTGGCCCACGCATCCCGCCATCTGGGTCAGGTTCAACATCGAACCCCTTGCACCTGACTTTGCCATGACCACAGCGGCATTTTCCAGGCCAAGGTATTTACCGGCAATATCACCGGTCGTATCCCTTGCCTTACCAAGCTCCTGCATGATCTTCAGTTCAAGTGTCTCGTCAACTGTCCTGCCTGGCAGAGGTTCAAGGTTTCCTTCATTATAAGCTAAAATCAGGTTCATGACCCTATCCTCGGCTTCACCCAGCAATTCAGATATCTGGATACTGGCCTCATTAGGTATATCCTCATCATTGATCCCGAAACTGAAACCATAATGCATAACACCCTTTATCCCGAGCATAGTGGCATCATTGATGAATTGCAATCCCCTGGCCGAACCATAATCCTTGATGATCTTGTCAACTATCAATCCCTTGAATGCGCCCACGGCTTTTTCTTCAATAGTACCGCTCAATAACTGTCCGTCCTTAATAAGCACATATGCATCCAGTTCACAATTTTCCTCTTTACAGGTATCACAATCCTCGCATATCCCGGCCTTGTATGCCATGTTCAATCCGGACGGCAGAATGTGACTGACTGCCTGTTTTCCAGTCCAGTATGGCTTGCCGTCCACTTCACCTGCCGGTTCAGATAACTCTTCTAATCTGGTTTTGCTGAGCATGTCCAGTATCTCACTCTTACTAAGTCTGCTATCTCCCCTGGTCAGCAGGTACATACCCGAGATGTGGTCATGGATGCCTCCAATGATAGGCCCGCCGAACCTGGGAGACAGGATATTTTCCTGTACATGTATAAGCATCATTGCCTCTGCCCTTGCCTCTTCGGTCTGGAGCACATGCATATTCATTTCGTCACCGTCAAAGTCAGCGTTGTAGGGCGGGCATACAGCAGGATTCAACCTGAAAGTCTTATGAGGCATTACCTTGACCTCATGTGCCATGATGCTCATCCTGTGTAATGAAGGCTGCCTGTTAAATAACACAATATCCCCGTTCTTCAACTGCCTGTCAATCTTCCATCCAAGTTCAACAGTCTCTGCAAGTTCCTCGCAATTAATTTCAGTGACCTTGATCCTGCGCCTGTCACTGCGCTCCATATAGTTGGCACCGGGATGGTTTTCAGGCCCCCGCCTGATATATTCACGCACCTGTTCAATATTACGGGTAGTCACGTTGACAGGTATGGTCATTTCCATTGCAATGGATAGAGGGACACCCACTTCGCTGATGCTCAGGTTGGGGTCAGGTGAAATGACAGTCCTTGCACTGAAATTTACCCTCTTACCTGACAAACTGCCCCTGAACCTTCCTTCCTTACCCTTCAACCTCTGGGACAGGGTCTTTAACGGCCTTCCCGAACGGTGCCTGGCAGGGGGTACGCCTGATACCGCATTATCCATGAACGTTGTCACATGGTACTGCAGCAGTTCCCACAGGTCCTCGATGATAAGCTGTGGCGCACCAGCTTCACGGTTCTCCTGGAACCTCTGGTTGATCCTGATAATATCCACCAGTTTATGGGTGAGGTCATCCTCGCTCCTCTGCCCGCTTTCCAGCGTAATACTGGGGCGCATGGTCACTGGCGGTACCGGCAGTACTGTCAATATTACCCATTCGGGCCTGGCGTTATTGGGGTCCATGCCAATGACTTCGATATCCTCGTTGGATATTTTCTCCAGTCTCACCCTGATATCAGATGCCATTAGTTTATGATCATGATCCCCCATCTTCTCGACATAGGTGGATGGTTTTTCCACTTTTATATCCAGCTGTTTGGCACCACAATACATGCAGGTCTTAGGCTTTCTTGCCTCTTTGAACACCTCGTTGGTGATATCCTCTATTGGCTGTCCTATCTTTCTCATTGTCCTGATCTGTTCAAGGTATTTCTTTTTCTGGTTAGAATCCAGAAGCAGTGCACTGCATTCCCTGCAAGTGCCCCTTAATACTTTGCGTATCAATTTTGCAAAACCTACATGGACCACCGGTGCGATGAGTTCTACATGTCCGAAATGACCAGGACACTCCCCTGCCCTGCCTCCGCAGGTCTTGCAGCGAAGACCAGGGTCGATAACACCCATTCTGGGGTCCATCAAACCCATTTCTATTGGGAAACCGTCGTCATCATAAGTATCTGCAGTAATTACACGGGTTACACTCATCTTCCTGTACTCTTTTGGTGATATAAGCCCGAACCTGATTTCTTTTATACGCTTTGGAACTGTTTTAAACATTATTACCACCTCTATACTGCATCCTCCAGAATAAGCCTGGGAGCAACACCAAGGGACTTGATCTCATCCAGCAGTAACTTGAATGCATAGCTCATCTCAACAGTATGTATTCCAGTCTCTGCTCCGCAGTTGGGACAGAATACCATGTTCCTTCTCTTATCCTGGGTAGCTACCATACCACAATGGGAACAAACAAGTTGTTCCACCTTATCAGATTCATCCAGCAATCTTTCCTTCAGTGTGAGGGATGCACCGTGCCCGATAAGCACATCACGTTCCATCTCACCGAACCTGAGACCGCCTTCCCTGGCCCTGCCCTCTGTAGGCTGCCTGGTAAGCACCTGCACCGGACCCCTGCTCCTGGCATGGATCTTTGATGACACCATATGATAGAGCTTCTGGTAAAGGATCACGCCAATGAACACATCAGCTTCGACCTTCTTACCTGTTTTACCATCATAGAATACTTCTTTGCCTGTATGGGAATAACCTGCACGTTTAAGGGCAAGCCTCAGGTCCTCTTCAGATTCACCTGAGAAGGGAGTGGCATTGATACGCCTGCCTTCAAGACTGCCCACCTTGCCTCCGATCATCTCCAGCACATGAGCTACAGTCATCCTCGAGGGGATGGCATGGGGATTGATCACAAGATCGGGTACCATCCCTGATTCTGTGAATGGCATATCTTCAAATGGCTGGATAAGTCCTAACACACCTTTTTGTCCGTGCCTTGACGCGAACTTGTCGCCAAGTTCCGGGATTCTCTGGTCCCGTACCCTGACCTTTGCCAGCCGGGCCCCGTTCATGCTCTCGGTAAGAATAACTGCATCCACAATGCCGTTTTCATTTGAACGCATGGTAACGCTGGACTCTCTCCTCTGCTGCGGGCTAAGGCCCAGTTCAGTGGGCTCTTCAAGGAACCTGGGTGGACTGGTCTTCCCGATAAGCACATCATTGTGATCTACAATGACCTCAGGATTGACGACACCATCCTCATCCAATTGGGAATACACTTCAGGTCCGCGTGCCCCCCTTACTTCCTGGTCAGGAATTTCGAACTTATCCTCCTGGCCTCCGGGGTAGCGCCTCTCTTCGCCTCCAAGAGTCCTGAAGAAATGACTTCTTCCAAGACCCCGTTCTATACTACCCTTATTAACGACCAGGGCATCCTCAATATTATAACCTTCATATGAAAGTACAGCAACAACAAAGTTCTGGCCTGCTGCCCTTTCATCGAACCCGATCACATCCGAGGTCTGGGTGTGCACTATTGCTTTTTGTGGGTAATGCATCAAATGTCCCCTGGTATCGGGTCTTAGCCTCAAGTTGGCTACCGGCACCCCGAGACATTGTTTTACCATGCCTGCACCCATAGTGTTCCTGGGTGAGGCATTGTGCTCAGGGAACGGGATCATGCCAGTGCAGATACCAAGTATAAGGGACGGGTCGATCTCAAGATGGGTATGTTCAGGTGTAATATCAGCTTCATTCACGGCAACGAAACAGTTCTCTTCCTCTTCTGCATCAAGATATTCAATTAATCCCATCCTGACCAGGTCATCGAAGTCTGTCTCCCTGTTCTTTAGTAACTCCATATGTTCCTCTGTTAACAGGGATTTTCCGTTCTCAACAATAACAACCGGTCGTCTGGCCCTGCCGGCATCACTGTTTATAATTATTTCGTGAGTATTCGGGTAGTAGGTCACATTTACCTGTATGGGTATTGTACTTGCCCTGCGCATCTGCTTGACATTGCTGACCAGTTCTTCAGGATTGTCATGATAACCAAGCAGTTCCCCGTTTAAGAATACTCTTGTTTTATTCAAAAGATTCACGCCCCCTCGTTGTACTCAACTTCCTCTTCCATAGCTTCAAGCTCAGTGGCATATGTACCATGTTTTTCTTCCAGGTTCATTATATGCGGTGCTATATGTTCCACATTCAGGTTATACAGTGTCTGTTTCAATCCCTTTACATCAAACACATCTGTTGATACCTCTACCATCTGGGCAAAGTTCTTCACCAGCCCGCAGTTAGGTCCTTCAGGCGTTTCAGATGGACATATCCGGCCCCACTGGGTGGGATGAAGGTCCCTTGCCTCGAAATGGGGCTGTGCCCTGGAAAGGGGAGATATCACCCTGCGAAGGTGTGATAGGGATGCCATGTAATCTATACGGTCCAGGAGCTGGGATACGCCTGCCCTGCCTCCGACCCAGTTACCTGTGGCCAGCGGGTGGCCCAGTCTCTCTGTAAGTACATCAGCCCTGACCACAGTGATCACATTAAGGTCACGGTTACGCATATTTGCCCGCTCGAGCTGGTACTTAACATCCCTTGCCAGCCTGTTGAAAGATACCCTGAACAGGTCTTCCATCAGGTTCCCGCTAAGTTTGAGACGTTTATTGGAATAATGGTCCTTATCATCCGGACGTCTCCGTCCCAGTGCAAGTTCAAAGCAGGCCTCTGCCATCCGGCCCAGGTACTGGGCTTTCACGATCCTGTGGCCCGGTTCATTACCCAGGTGCGGCAGGAGGTACCTGTCGATCACATAATTTGCCCTTTTTATCTGGTATTCCCCTGTCTGGCCGGAGGCAACCCTGTTACCCACCTTTTCCACAGCCTCTTCACAGGTATGGGCCTCAGCTTCCTCCAGGTTCTCCATCATGAACTTCACTACCTCGGGGTCGTATGACACGGTATTTACGATATCCTCATCAGTCTCAATACCAAGGGCCCGCATTAATGTAACAAAGGCCAAACGTCCTGAAATGGATGGGAAACTTACTTCGATGATGGCCTTGCGACCGCGTTCGACCACGGCCAGTGCCCTGTACCCCCTGCGTTCACTGAACACCTTGGCAACCTCGATCCTATCGCCGTAACGTTCCTCGAACTCCACCAGTATCTTATTAGGAGCCAGGTCTTCCAGGGTCATCAGGACCCTTTCGGTTCCGTTCACAATAAAATAGCCGCCTGGGTCCAGCGGGTCCTCCCCCACCTCTATCATTTCATTATGGGTCATCTCGACCAGGTTGCAGCCCTTGCTCATCAGCATCATGGGGAGCTGACCGATAATAGCTTCCACAGGTTCATGTTCAATATCCCCCTGGATGATGGTCATCTCAAGATGTATCGGGGCCGAGTATGTGATATCCCTTAATCTTGCATCATTTGGGTATAGCATATCCTGGGCACCGTCAGCTTCTTTTACCAAAGGCTTGCCAACCCTGATCTCTCCGAGTTTCACATAAGTATCTTCTATATCAGTCTCTATGACCCCTTGTTCACTGATGACCTTCTGCATTCCGTAATCCAAAAAATCATTAAACGAATCTATATGGTGTCGGACTATTTTATCGCGGGTAAAGTATGCCCTGGATAATACTTCTCTATTTAACACAGCTTTGCACCTTCCTGGTTTAAGTAAAACGGGTTTGTTGACAGTTTGATGTTCATCTGCCTGATTATTCAATTACCAGTCTGTAGAATTCGGCCTCTCCGGCAGTCTGGCTGGTTCGTATAACCTTGACTATGTCACCGACCTGGCCCCCAATTTCCAGTATCACCGGATCTTTGACTTTTATTTTTGGCAATTGCTCTTTATCGATGCCATATTGTTTTAAAACCTGGCTTGCCTCATTCTCTGAGAGCAATAAATGGTGAGGCACCAGATTGTGATCTAATAAGCTGAAACTTTTCGAAACTTTCATTACTTTATTCATCCCCTTAAATATGTGAAAAACGGGCTCGGAGGGATTTGAACCCCCGACCATCTGGTATCTTCCAATGCATGGGTCTTTTCCATACACCTTAAAAGCCAGGTGCTCTGCCTGTCTGAGCTACGAGCCCACCGATGAACAGCGGTAGCTGTGTCTAAGCCTCTAATTAAATTTTGGCACGGATTTTTTCTACCGAACAATTCTTCACCGATTTGGATATGGTACTTCAGGATGCTATGCAGGCGTACCGCTCTATTAAGGAATGCATTGGACTTAAACCTTTCTTTTGTTTGACATATTATGTATATGACTTATTTAACCCCGATTAACTTTGTAATGATAGTTGACTGTTGAATATTTAACCTTATCCTTTGTCACTTATATCCCCGCTCTTTACACTTGAATTTTCAGGTATGTTGCTTTCAGGCATGGTGCCTTCAGGTTCGGTGCTTTCAGGCATGATGCTTTCAGGTTCGGTGCCTTCAGGTATGTTGCTTTCAGGTTTGGTGCTTCCAGCCAGCTTTTCTTTCTGGATTTGTTTCTTCTTCCTGTAATAGCTAAGAGGATGACCAATAGTCCTGCATATTTCATCTTTATTGTAACAGTTGCCGTAAGTGATCATGGTTGTGCACGATGGTGGTTTGTAGGAAGTGCCTGTAGAGCCCGCAATATGATCTACCTGGTAGTGCGTCATCTCCTCATTGAAATCAGGTGAGACATTGAACATTTGTACTACCTGGTCCACAGACAGGCCGATGTTCAGCAAAAAGGATGTCAGGGCAAACCTGGCTGAATGTGCAAGGTTGACGCCGCCCTGGGCACTGGAAAGGAGATGTACGATACATGGAGGGAAATCCCCTGGCTCAACTTCGCCAAAACCCTCCTCATCAAACTCCTTCTTGATCTCTTCCAGGCAGGTCTTGATCTCTTTGATATCATCAGCCATAGCCTGGCAGAACATATCGGGCACATCCAGTGGCAGTGCTTTTATGATGCGGGCCCTGATGGCCTCCTGCAGCAGTCTGGCATACTGTTCCTTTGTGATGTTCACATATCCCGATTCCAGCCTGCGGTTCACCAGCTTCCATTTCAGTGCCCGCATTCCTGCAGCTCCCCTGATATAATCTGTAAAATGTATCTTAAAGCCTTTTTCGGCAATACTGGCATTGATGTTGAAATCCTGGCCGATCTCGGTCAGTATGTTATCATCTTCCTTTTCCAGCTTGGAATTTGCAAACTTTGCCTCTGCAAGAGCATACCGCCTGACCAGGAAAGCATCATCTATACATGAGACAAGTATCCTGGCAATGGGATATGATAACAGTTCAATAAGTTCTGGTATGTTCAGTCCCAGATCTTCTTTTGTGATCTCTCCCTTAATGGCCTGGACTAACCTTGATTTAGCACGGCTTCTTGCTGTGTCATAACCACGGGAAACAAGGATTTCATCTATAGTGGAATCCATACCTGCAACATATTCTGCTGCCTTTGTTAAAAATGGATATTCAGATAGTCTTGCTTCATCCATTGCAAATATTAATCAGATTCTATCCTTGGTGCCAGAAGATAATTTACTTCGCCATTCCCGTCAGCGATCTGGAATTTGATCATTGTTGGGAAATCCTTGCCCAGTTCTATGGTGACCTCATTCGCCTTGCCTGCTGACTTCACCATATCTGAAAGGTAATCCAGTGAGAACAATGAACGGGCATCTCCCGGTTCAAGACCAATAAGCTGGTCCTTGGTTATATCAAGCCGCATCCGGTCCGAGTCACCTTCTGCTTCAAGATAGAATATTTCACCATCTACTCCCATGCACATATGGTCCGATACCTTCTCAGCGGCCTTGACGGCACGTTTCAGGTCATTGCCGGACAGCACAATACTGGCAGGAAGATCAAGCTGGGGTACCTTTGGTTCCTTGCGAATAGAAGCAGGGTCAAGCAACGATATCTTGTAGGTCAGGCCGCTCATACCGATCACAAGTTTGTGGGATTCTTCATCCAGCTCTATTTCCACGATCTCGGCCTTTTCAGCCATGCCCAGGATATCGGTCAACCTTTTCAAGTCCACACCCAGTTCGCCTTCGGTAGCCGTGAACTCCTCAAAGGCAGCGGATTTCAGGTTAAGGGTGATCATTGCCACATTGGCCGGGTCCACTGCCTTTACAGACATCCCGTCAGGAGCCAGGTTGATCTTGGCCTCATCAACAATACTTGAAACTGCTTCAATGGTTTCTTTGAGTTTTTCAGATTCTATAACTGCCTTGAACATTTACTGCCTCCATCTTATGAGGGGAATATATGATAGCGATATTTCATGACCATATGCGATTATGAGTTATAAGAATTTCTAAATTATTTAAGTCAATTGAGAATTTTGCTTAACCTTGTTTTGTTATCTCTTTGCGTATAGAGATAATCCAATCAGCTCCATTATTCAGCACTTCTGATAGAGATTGCTCACATCATCAAGCTCACTGGCCTGAAATAACATCATATGAATTTGTAGCCCAGGGTTAGTTCAACTGGACATCAACAAAACTCCAGCCATTTCCCAGAATACCATTATTACTCATCCACCCCATAACCACCCCGAGAACACTTGACAACCACCACTAAAAAACCACAACTTATCCACGGACCAGTCGCAAAAACCCTTCTCAACCTGACCATACCCATGATAATCGGGATGGTCGGCATTGTAGCATTCAACCTCGTAGACACCTTTTTTGTCGGTCAATTGGGCACACAGGAACTGGCAGCACTAAGTTTCACCTTTCCAATTATAATGGTAATCGGCAGCCTGGCAATGGGAATAGGAACCGGAGCCTCAGCCGTCATCTCACAGGCCATTGGCAGGGGCGACCACAACAAAGTACAGCGGCTCACAACAGACAGCCTTATCCTATCGTTCCTTCTGGTCGCATTCTTTGTAGCCTTCGGGATGCTGACCATCGAGCCCCTGTTCAGGCTCCTCGGTGCAGAGCCCGAGATAATACCCCTGATAAGGGAATATATGGTCATCTGGTATCCCGGTGTGCTCTTCCTCATAATCCCCATGGTAGGGAATAACGCCATACGAGCAACAGGCGATACCAAGACCCCCAGCGCCATAATGCTCGTGGCTGTGGTTGTAAATATCATACTCGACCCCCTGTTGATATTCGGGCTTGGTCCCTTCCCCATGCTAGGACTCAAAGGGGCAGCCATTGCTACTGTTGTTTCAAGAGCCATTACGCTGGTCGTCGCCCTGTGGGTGCTCTATTATCGTGACAGGATGATGACATTTGAACTGCCTGCCCCAAAAGAACTAATCGATTCATGGAAGAGCATCCTGTACATCGGACTGCCCGTTGCCGGGACCAGACTGCTCACTCCCGTTGCCATGGGTGTTATCTACACTCTGGTGGCATCCTACGGCCATGAAGCAGTGGCGGCTTTTGGTGTGGGTATCCGCATCGAATTCTTTGCCATGGCCGTGGTCCTTGCCCTGTCAGCGGTCATCGGGCCGTTTGTGGGCCAGAACTGGGGGGCCCGTCGGTTCGATCGGGTGAACCAGGGTGTCAAATACAGTAATGTTTTTTCACTGGCCTGGGGTGTGGCAATGTTCACCATGCTTGCGTTAGCAGCCCGGCCAATTGCCTCATTGTTCAATGACGACCCACAGGTAATATCAATAATTATGCTCTATCTGTGGATCGTCCCTATAGGATATGCGTTATTTGGTGTTTTCCTAATATCGACCATGATCTTGAATGTGTTGAATAAACCGATTCCTGCTGCAGTCCTCATGGTGATACAGATGTTCGGCCTGTATATCCCACTGGCTTATGCAGGGTCATACCTGTTCGGTCTGACAGGTATATTTGCTGCAATAGTGCTGGCATATTCATTAAGTGGAATTGCATCTTATTTCGTGCTTAAAAGAATGCTTGCAATCGGGGGCTGAACATCAAAGAGACCGACAGCCATCTTTATACTGTTTCAATGTAAATCATATCTCATGCCCCACAGACCCATTGAAAGTGTACTATTCGACACGTCGTTTTTGTTGAACGACTCGCCTGACGTGGATAAAATTATCAAGATACTGCAAAGGGGCCGGGTGTCATGTTATATTTCCCGCACAATCCAGAGTGAAATGGATAACCTGTATTATGTGGGCAGGATATCCAAACAAAAATACACCAAGGGTCTTGCCAGGTGTAGAAAAGCAAGGGCCAGTCTTCTGGACAGCGAGCGTAACTTTCTGCAAGGTAGCATGACCCGGGAGTGCACGGTGTCCATGACGCAGGAACACGGCACATCACCCGGGGATGTGCACAATGATTGCAGTATACTCACTTCCAGCCTCTATAATTATATAGACCTGATATTATCAGAGGATTTCCATTTCACATCAAAGCATACTGACAAGGTAGTCGATTCAGTAATTGATATGACCTGTGAAAGGTTCGATAAATTATGTGGTGGTGACGTCATACTGTTGAATAAAGACGGTTTTTTAGCTGCCTACCAAAACGGACAGGTCGACCTTGATGTGGTGGAAGCCATGAAGCAGGATGTGAGGAAGAACTCGAAGGTGTTGAAACCGGGCAATAAATAATCTGCATTCATTTGGGAACTCAATATGTCTATACCACAATAACACGACCATACCGTAGGATATGAAATAATAAGCGATTGCCAGTAAGAACATATTTAATTAAAGGAGTTACAAATAGCATAGATGAGGCGAAATAATGAAAACTATAAATTATACTGCAAAAGTTTTGCCTGATGGCCATATATCGCTACCTTACAAGATTAAAGAAGCGATGGGTCTTGCAGTTGATAGTGTGGTGAAGATCACATTAGAAAGAGATGTGCAAAAAGAGAATGCAATGGAAGCATTTGGTGTCTGGTCCGAAAGAAACGAGATTAAAGGCGGAATAGAATATGTTGATGACATAAGGAGCGGATGGGATAAGAGAACGAAGAGGATCGATAATGTATAGAACCCGGTTCCTTGTTGACACGGATATCATTATCAATTATCTGAAGGGTAGGGGAAATGCCAGGGATTTTCTTATGAGGATTATTGATGAAAGTGCATTAGGGTTCTTTTCGGTTATAACTGAAGCTGAACTGTTATCCGGTTCAAGAAATGCTGACGATGAATGTGCTATTTATTCAATACTGGATTGTATGGAAGCGATTGAGGTTGAAAGGAATATCGCCGTCACTGCCGGAAAGTTGAGGCAGAAATATTATGCTGCTTATAGGACTGAACTTCCTGATGCCATAATTGCAGCAACGGCCAATGAATATGAACTCATATTGGCTACTGCTAATGAAAAGCATTTTAATATGTTTAAAGAAATTGAAGCTGAATATATAAAAGAACTTTGAGTTCGTGTGAGTCAGTATCAGTACGTTGCTAATTTGGATTTTAAGATTGAGTTTTTTATATTTTTAAAGCCAGGAGGTCATTCCTCGCTCTTTTTAGATACCCCTCCACTTCCCGGCTCATTGCCAGCAGATATGACACTTAAGGAACAAAGGTACTATAATGCTAAAAAAAGATAAGAAAATTCCTGACGAATTCAAAACATACGAAGAAGCAGCTGAGTTCTGGGAAAGTCACGATAGTACTGAATATCTTGATAGACTGGAAGATGTTGAAATAAAAGTGGATATTCAAACGAGACACTATTTAATTGAACTTGATGAAAATAGTGCAAGATTATTGCAGGAGAATGCAAGTAAAAAAGGCATTTCTGCCAGTCATCTTGCCAGTAAATTAGTTAAAAAAAAGCTTGTTAGTGCAGGGTAGATGATTTCATTGTTTCGATATGGGATGCAGAGTGCGTCACGTATTTTCTTGCATAAGTCTCAAATA
>PYCK01000074.1 GCA_009649835.1 Candidatus Methanocomedens sp.
GGTCCAGATCCAACAAACCTTCTGTTTATTCATTCAAAATTAATATATATGATAGTACATATATTTAGTAGTGTAACTTTTTTAATTGATAAATGTTAATATACTTTATGCCACATTGAAACGTTTTCCAATTAAAAGGTGGTGTATCCGGAATATTATCAATACAGAGCAAAAACGAAAAAGTGACTATAATCATTTCTAATGAGGACCCTGCCAGCCAGAACATAAGGGACATGCTGCAGCAGATCAGGGACTGGAAGTCTATAGAGGTTGATTGTGAAAAGGTCATTGCAGCCTTTGAGTTCAAAAGGTTCAGGCTGGTGGAAATTGATGGACTGCATATCTACCAGGACGGGCTGGACAGGCAGCTGGAAGCATGTGGATTGGATTCGGATATTATAATCTTTGCTTCCAGGCACCGCAGTAAGGACGGGAGACAGATACTTACCGTGCATCCCACTGGCAATACGAAAGAGGCAAAGTTTGGAGGACATCCCATGGAACTGGCTGCCGCTGCCCCCCAGGCAATGCGCTCCATCTTTTTGAATCTAAAGACCCTGGCAAAGAATGAGGATTTCGAGGTTACACTTGAAAGCACCCATCACGGTCCCAGTGATCTTGAAACGCCTTCCCTTTTTGTGGAAATAGGCAGTTCAGAGCAGGAATGGGTAGACCCTGTAGCAGGTGGCATTGTGGCAAATGCAATACTTATGATCGACAATGAAAATGTACCCGTGGCTGTTGGTTTAGGAGGCAACCATTACGCACCCAGGCAGACCAAGTTGATCGAGGAAACGGGTGTGGCTTTCGGCCATATATTCCCCACATATAAACTGGACGACCTGGACGAAACACTCGTAAGACAGGCATTCGACCGGTCATGCGGGGATATTGCATACCTGGACCGAAAATCCATGAATGCCAGGCAGCGTAACCGTCTTACTGAAATCATTGAGGGTTTAGGGTATGATGTATTGCGGGAGAGCGATATCAGGGAAATGGACGGGGTACCGTGGCAGTTCTGCCTGGAGTTAAGGAAAAAGATGAACGATATCTGTCCTCAAGGAAGGACAAGGATTACGGAAAGTATCAAATCTGACCTTAAGACGGCCTGTAAGAGCTGCGTTTGTCCCAAAGTGAAGGTGGCCACTATAAGCCCTGAATTGTTGCGTGAAGCTGAGAAAGTTGACAGGACAAAGCTTAGGAATTTCCTTGATACACACAGTATTGCTTATCTGGAACACAGAGACGGATCTTTCTCCCATACCATTATTGGAATCGACGACGATTGCGCCCGTCTTGTTGCAGAAGAACTCACAAATGAATGCATTAATATACTAAAAGAACACTACGCTATACGGTATGAAAAGGATGAGGGGATACTCTTCCTCATCACTAGTAAATTCAGTCCAGCGCTTGCCAGGGAACTTGGGATTATATCCGGACCTTTGTTTGGTGCATTGGCAAGGGGAGAGACAGTAACTGTTGATGACATGACAGTAAAGCCGGAAATGGTTTATGAAATTGTTGAAAAACCTATACGTGTTAAAAATATATATATTGATTAAATAAAATTGAGGGATGAAAGGATGGAGTCCATCATTAAAGAGGCAATCACGCGGGCGGATATGGAAGGAAGGACACAGGCCATGAGACCAATGGTCGAACTTGGCCAGACTGATGCGGAACTGGAAGAGGTTCTTCAACATTTAAAGACGAATATCCGCGTGGTCGGTTGTGGAGGCGGTGGTTCAAATACCATCCAGAGGATGACCGAAGAGGGTATAACCGGGGCAGAACTCTATGCATTGAATACAGATGCCCAGCATCTTTTACATGTTATGGTCGAACGCAAGATACTGATCGGCCAGAAGAAGACCAGGGGACTGGGTGCAGGCAGCCTGCCCCAGATCGGAGAGGATGCTGCAAAAGAGAGCGATAACGAAATACGGGCAGCCGTTGAAGGGGCCGACATGGTTTTTATCACTTGCGGATTAGGCGGTGGTACCGGTACGGGCTCAGCACCTGTTGTAGCAGAAGCTGCCAGGGCCGAGGGTGCACTGACAATAGCTGTGGTCACACTGCCATTCAGTGTTGAAGGGGCTATCAGGCGTAACAATGCCGAAGCAGGTCTTGAACGTCTCCGTGACGTGGCAGATACGGTCATCGTAGTTCCCAATGACAAGCTCCTTGAAGTTGTACCAAGGTTGCCTTTGCAGGCAGCATTCAAGGTATCGGATGAGGTGTTGATGCGTGCGGTAAAAGGCATTACCGAACTAATTACCAAGCCCGGACTGGTCAACCTGGACTTTGCAGATGTGAGAACAGTAATGCAGAAGGGCGGAGTTGCCATGATCGGGCTCGGCGAGTCTGACAGCGAGGATAAAGCTGCCGAATCTGTACAAAAGGCACTGCGCAGTCCACTGTTGGATGTTGACATATCAGGGGCGACATCGGCACTTGTCAATGTTGTTGGCGGACCCGATATGACCATAGCTGAAGCCGAGAGTGTGGTTGAGGAGGTCTACGCCAAGATCGACCCCGAGGCCAGGTTGATCTGGGGTGCCCAGATAGATCCCGAACTTGAACATTCAATCCGTACCATGCTTGTGGTCACAGGCGTGAAATCTGCACAGATCTATGGTAAAGGCAACGCCCGGAACATTACCAGTCGTTACGGCATTGATTTCGTGAAATAATCACATGTTTAGATTGGCAGGAAATTCCTGTCAATCGAAAGGTATTTTAATCTTCAATCATACTTTGGGCTTGTTTTATCTAAACGATATAGTAATTGTTCCGTATATGGGATGTGAAATCTATTGGCAAAAGAACCTGCAAAAACACCGATGATACCGTTAAAGCTCAGTGAATACACCCGGATAATCAGGCTTACCCGCAAACCAACAAGAGAAGAATTCATTACAATTGCAAAAGTAGCAGGTGCAGGCATTTTGATCATTGGGGTTATGGGATTTATAATCTATTTCTTCCTTACCGAGATCCCAAAAATGGTGTGAGTCAACCAAAGTTTATTATATTAACTATACATTATGGGGCTAAGTGAACCGTCACATGAATGAGGATACAATCGGAGATACTGAAATATATGTGGTGAAGACCACTGCCAACCAGGAGCGTTCGGTAGCAAATCTCATCGCGATGATGGCAGAGAAAGAGCATCTTAATATCATGGCCATACTCGCACCTGATGAGTTGAAAGGATATATACTGGTAGAAGCAAAATCGCCCGACATAGTGGAAGTGGCCATCCAGACCCTGCCGCATGCCCGTAGTCTGATACGGGGAGCATCCACCCTTAAAGAGGTTGAACATTTCCTTACCCCGAAGACTGCTGTTGTAGGGATTACGGAAGGAAGTATAGTCGAACTCATCTCAGGTCCTTTCAAGGGTGAGAAGGCAAGGGTCAAGAGAGTGGACGAAACACATGAAGAGATTACAGTGGAACTCTTTGAGGCTATGGTACCTATACCTATCACTGTTCGCGGTGACAATGTGAGGGTATTGAAACGAGAAGAGCAAGAATAGAATTAACGAGATCATTTATTCAAATAATAACCAGAGGAATAAAAAATGGGCGATATAATCGAAGCATTAGTACCAGGTGGACAGGCAAATCCCGGTCCCCCGTTGGGTCCTGCCCTGGGACCGCTTGGCGTGAATATCAAAGAAATTGTGGATAGTATCAATGAAAAGACTGCGGACTTTAACGGAATGCAGGTTCCTGTGAAAATAATCTTTGATGATAAAAAGAATTACAATATTGAAATTGGAACACCTCCTACCTCTGCATTGATATTGAAGGAATTAGGGCTGGAGAAGGGATCGGGTAATGCCGGGACAGAGAATGTAGGTAACCTGACCATTGAACAGGCAGCTAAGGTTGCCAGGATGAAACGTGATGGCCTGCTGTCCAGGAATTTTGAATCGGCTGTCAATGAGATTATCGGTTCCTGTATACCCATGGGTGTGACTGTAGAAGACATGGACCCAAGGGAAGCACAGGAGGCGGTAAAGGCAGGCAAGTTTAAGGATAAGCTGGAAGCCTGATTCCGGACAACCGATAATTTAAAATACTTATCACACAGTAGAAGGAACTCCTTTACACAACCGTAGAAGATCAAGTGGTCGTTTGCGAAAGGCAAATACTACGGGAGGATTATATGACATTTGAAGATATATTAGAATCAGTAAAACAGGCGCTTGAGCAGGCGCCAGAGCGCAATTTTTCAGAAAGCGTAGACCTTGCTATTAACCTTAAAAATGTTGATATGAGCAAGCCTGAGAACCGTGTGGATGAAGAGATCATCCTTCCCAGCGGCCTGGGAAAATCTATTACGATTGCTGTTTTTGCTAAAGGTGATATTGCCCAGAGGGCGACAAGTGCTGGCGCAGAGATGATATTAGACCCGGAAGAGATTGAAAGTCTGGGGGATGATAAGACAAAGGCACGTGAACTTGCTAATAATGTTGATTTTTTCATATCAGAAGTTGCTTACATGCCTTCCATTGCCAAGGCAATGGGACCTATCCTGGGACCGAGAGGCAAGATGCCCGAGCCGTTGACTCCTGATAAGAACATTGAGGATATAGTTAATAAAGCCAAGAACGCAATCAGGGTGCGCAGTAAGGATCGGCTTTCATTCCATCTTCCAGTTGGACGCAGGGATATGGAACCTGAAGCACTGGCCCAGAATATCGAGTCAGTCGTATCCAGGATCGAGCACAAGATGGCAAGTGGCAAGCAAAATATCAAATCTATCTATGTCAAGACCACAATGGGACCTGTAGTGAAGGTGATCTAAATGGACGCAGAACACCACAGCATGCATATACCCAAGTGGAAGAAAGATGAGATAAGGGATATTAAATCCAATATAAGGGATTACCCGGTAGTTGGGCTGGTAGGTATCCACGGACTTCCGTCGAAGCAGTTCCAGCAGATGCGTTCAAGTATCAGGGATTCAGTGCTGATCAAGGTCAGCAAGAACTCACTGATAACAAGAGCATTGGATGAATCTTCTGGAGATATTAAATCCCTGGGGGATTATCTTGACCAGGAAACGGGTTTAGTATTCTCGAATGATAACTCGTTCAAATTATTCAGGCTTCTCAGTTCAAGCAAAACTCCAGCTCCTATCAAGGGTGGTATGAAGTCTCCAAAGGATATTACTGTTGAAAAAGGACCAACCGATTTCCCGCCCGGGCCCATTATAGGTGAACTGCAATCAGCAGGTATTCCCGCAGCTATTGAAGGCGGGAAAGTGGTTATACGGGAAACAAAAGTGGTGGTTAAGGAAGGTGAAGTTGTCTCACAGAATCTGGCAGCCATGCTGGCCCGTCTTGAGATATATCCACTTGAACTGGGCCTGGTCTTACGAGGCACCTTCGAGGATGGTATGTTGTTCGATGCATCAACTCTTGCCATCGATGAAGGTAAGATATCACTTGACTTCACAACAGCAGCCAGCCAGGCGTTCAACCTGGCAGTCAATTCGGCATACCCGACCACGACCACCATTCAGGCACTGCTTGCAAAGGCAGCATCAGAGTCAAGGAACCTTGCAGTGAATGCAGTGATATATGAACCTGGAGTGATGGATATATTGTTGTCCAAAGCCCAGGGTCATGTAATGGCACTGGCAGGTCTGGTATCGGATGAAGCCCTGGACGATGACCTGAAAGCAAAGATGAGTGCCGGGGCTGCAGTGAGCCCGGTTGTGGTCGAGCCAGAAGAGGAGGAGACTGCTGAGAAAGAAGAAGAGGCTGCTGAAGAAGAAACTGAAGAAACAGCAGCAGAGGGTCTTGGTGCCCTGTTCGGATGAACAACAAAGAAGAAATTATAGTCAACAATTAATAAAAGGTGATAAGAAATGGAATATGTTTATGCAGCACTTTTACTGCACAATGCAGGTAAGGACGTAACAGAAGATGCAATAACAGGTATCTTGCAGGCCGCAGATGTCGATGTGGATGCAACAAGAGTGAAGGCCCTGGTGGCATCACTTGAAGGCGTCGACATCCAGGAAGCTATCGAGAAAGCCGCTTTTGCAGCCCCGGCAGCAGCAGCAGTAGCACCTGTTGCAGTAGCAGAGGAAGCCCCGGCAGCCGAAGAGGCCGCAGCTGAAGAAGAGGAAGAGGCTGAAGAGAGCGGAATGGAAGGACTGGGCGCACTGTTCGGTTAAGCNGANCTGGTATAATTTACTTTACTACAGGCTGGATANNNANCNNNCNTNNNTTTNNTTTTTTTNCNNANANTTAGTTTTACTNAACTTTTTGNACACNGTTATTTTTGCTNACCTGNATCTTTGNAAATCAGGTTCAATAAATAGTAACCCCTTTTACCCCTGGCACTTTCTTTAGTTCATCTATCAGCTCGCCAGGTATATTGTCATCCGTTATTATAGTAAGCAGCGGATTTTCTGTAAGATATGGGTCTTCAGTAACTGCTTGCCTGATACTTAAACCGTATTCTGCCACTGCTGTGGCTACCTGGCCAAGTATACCAGTCCTTGAAGCATCGCCCGGTGTTATGACAATAACACCAAGACCTAATGCAGGTGCCACATCTTTCAGGAAGGGGATCGTATATACATTTTGGAATATGCTGGTCAGGGTCTCATCAGATAATATAACCTCGCATGTGGAATCCACCACTCTCCTGTCAACACCGATCTCCCTTGCCACCTGGGTATGGGGCAATTCGATATTACCTGAAACCACACGTCCCTGCCCATTGACCTGAAAGCCCCGCTCCAGCAGGAGCTTGACGACCTTTTCCTGTGCAGGATGTTTATTGAACTTGCTTAATATCTTGCTCCACATGTATTAATACCTATAATATACACACTTGTTATTTTACTAATGTGTAATGTATTGTTTGAAATGTTTTTTGTATAGATGATTAAAATGGTTTGTGTGGTTCTATTATCACTTTCATAGACTCACCAGCTCCGGCCACCAGTTTGAACCCTTCTTTTGCATCTGCCAGGGCAAACCTGTGGGTGATCATATCCGTTACCTCTACCCTACTCGCTTGTATAAGCTCAATGGCTTTCGTAATATCCAGTGGACTGGCGCCGTATGAGCTGACAATACTGACCTCGTTCTTCCACAACTCAAATACAGGCAGCGGTACTGAGACTCCGGGTTCGGGTGAGGCAAAGAACAGGATGGTACCCCCCCTGTCCACCGAAGCAAGCGCCTGGGTTATGGCTGGCACGGCACCGGTACAGATAATGACCACATCTGCCAGCCGCCCGTCATTTAATTCCAGCAGGCGTTCAGGCACATTATCGTGTGCATCAATGACCTGTGCCCCGCAAATTGATGCCATATCCAGCCTGTACTGATTTATATCAGTGGAAAAAATGCTGCCTGCACCCAGTGCCGCAGCTAGTTTGACATGCAGCAGTCCCGTAATCCCGCTACCTATGACCAACACGCTTTGGCCCGGTTTTATCCCTGCCTGGCGCTGCCCCCGGTACACGCAGGCCAGGGGTTCGATGAACACACCCTGGTCAAATGACATCTCATCGCTCAGCAGGAATACGCCCCTGTCTACATTAATGGCAGGCACCCTGAGATATTCGGCAAAGCCGCCAGGGTCGAAATTGGTACTGCGCAGGGTATCGCAGACTGTATGGTGACCGGCCAGGCAGTAGCGGCAGGTATTACACGGCACATGATGGGATACGAAGACGCGGTCCCCTACCCTATATCGACTGACGTCCTTACCCACTTCGGCAACCGTGCCTGCTATCTCGTGCCCCAGCACCAGCGGTGCACGCATAATGCGGTACCACTCCATGACATCACTGCCGCAGATACCGCTGGCTTCTACCCTGACCAGCATTTCATGCTGGCCAATGGCTGGCACAGGCATCTCTTCGAGACGCACGTCATTGTTATTATAATATACAGCAACGCGCACTTATCCGGCCCCTATTTTTCCTTTTCGCTGTTGTACAGGTCCATGGCTTTGTGCGGTGTAAAGTTTTCATGCACAATTGAGCGCACTGCCTTTATCATGGCAACAGGATATTCGTTCTGCCAGATGTTGCGCCCCATATCCACGCCTACTGCCCCTTCTGATATGGCACTGTGCACCAGTTTGAACACGTCCATTTCGGTGTTCATCTGCTTACCGCCGGCAACCACGATAGGTACAGGACAGCCCTCCACGACTGTTTGGAAATCATCAGTATAATAGGTCTTAACGATCTTTGCGCCCAGTTCGGCAGCTATCCGGCAGCACAGTGCCAGGTACCTGGCATCCCGCACCATATCCTTACCTACTGCTGTCACTGCCACCACAGGCATGCCATAGCGTTCACATTCGTTTACCAGGTTTCCAAGGTTCATCAGGGTCTGGTGCTCGTACTTGCTGCCTACATAGATGGACATGGCAACGGCAGCTACATTCAGTCGCAGTGCATCTTCCACAGATGTAGTAATGCCTTCCCTTGTCAGGTCCTCGCCTACGATGCTGTTGCCGCCCGATACCCGCAGCACGATAGGTGTGGATGTGCCAGGGTCTACATCGGCGCGCAGGACACCGCGGGCGGGCATGAGCGCATCTGCATATTCGATCAGCGGTTCGATCGTTTTCTTTGCATTTTCAAGGTGGCTTGTGGGACCCAGGAAATAGCCGTGGTCCACTGCCAGCATGACTGTTCGTCCGGTCTTTGGTTTAATTATTTGTGATATACGGTTTTGCATACCCCAGTCCATAATATTCCTCCATTAATGGTAGTAAGGTAGTAGGGTAGTAATAGGTAAAAAATGCATGCCCTGATTTTAATATCAGCAGATCATATAATTTTAATGATCTCTCCAACATTGTGTGAGTAATAGTTTGCCTGGATCATCTGAGAAATCGAAAATCTTGACAGGATCGACAGGATCGACAGGATAATGGTTGCCATTCCATCCTGTAAATCCAGTAAATCCTGTCCATAAAGCCAAGTCGTGAGATTCCATGTTCCGTGATATATTCCTGAACAATGAAGTTACCCACATGATGTTAAAGAGAGTCAATTTTAATTACTGTGGCAGCATAGAAAATATTGGGAGATGATAGAATGCAGAAAACTGCTTTTGATTACGAAGATGAGAGAAAGACGTTCAAATGGGATATTCCAAAAGATTACAATTTTATTGATACCATCAGGAATTGGGCAAAAGACAGCACGAAGTTGATGGCAATTACCGAGTATCCTGACGGGAACGTTGAAAAAGCCGGATACAGGGACGTATGGGACAGTGCCATGAGGTTCGGGAATGTCTTGAGGGATTCGGGTATCGTAAAAGGTGACAGGGTTTTGGTATTACTTCCCAGGGGAACAGATGTCTATACTGCAAGTATTGGCATTTGGGCAATAGGCGGCGTGGTCGTCCCCTGCACGGTAATGCTCAGGAGGGCAGATATTGAATACAGGCTCCTGGATGCCGGTGTCAGTGCCTTGATCACGAGCGAT
>PYCK01000075.1 GCA_009649835.1 Candidatus Methanocomedens sp.
TATCGAAGAATGCACTGAATGCTGCCTGTGCGTGGACTCATGTCCGGCAAGCGCCATTAGTCATAGTTCTTGTTGATCTGCTGTAACTTTACCGGAACATATTCATTCCGGACAATTTCCTGTATTTCCGGATAGCTTTGAGTTTTACGGGTATTCAAGGGTATTGCCGGATAAGAATGTAATGCCGGCAGCGTTGATCGATATGCACGGATCAGGAACGGTATTCAAGGATATTGCCGGATGTGAACGTAACCGTTAGTTATTTTGTGGGAATAAATCATCATCCGATCATATCACCAAACTTATATTTCCTGATGCTGTAACTACTTCAGGTTTTAAGATGGAAAGAAAAGAGTTCAGGGAACTGATATCATCACAGCATGCCAGGCAGGTGATCAGCCAGATACACCTTGAGCCCGGGATACTGGAACTGGGATTGGAAGAAGCCCTGGGTAGAGTGCTGGCTGAGGATATTACTGCAGAGGTGGATGTCCCGGGTTTTGACCGTGCCTCTATGGATGGATATGCCGTACGTGCAAAAGATACATACCAGGCAAGAGAGGACAAGCCGGTAACACTAAAACTTGCCGGCAGTGTCGATACAGGCTCTGTTCCTGATGTTATCGTAGGTAAAGGTACGGCAGTGGAGATATCCACCGGTGCCATGATGCCGGCAGGTGCCGATGCGGTTACGATGGTAGAATACACCCGGACTGAAGGCAGCAGCGTCCATATTATGCGCCCGGTCTCTGTTAATGAGAATGTTATCCATGCAGGCTCTGATATCATGGTGGGAGAAAGGGTGCTGCAGGCAGGTACCAGGTTGACACCAAGGGAGATCGGCGTGCTGTCTGCTGTAGGGGTGCAGCATATAAAGGCCAGGAACCTGGTCGTAGGAATAATATCAACAGGCTCGGAACTTGTCCCCCCAGGCAGCAAACTGGGGCCGGGCATGGTCTATGATATCAATTCATATTCAATTGGTGCAGCAGCCAGGGAATGCGGTGCCAAGGTCAAGTACTATGGTATTGTCAGGGACAACCGTCCCTATATGGAAGAGATACTGGGCCGTGCCGTGGATGAATGCCAGCTCGTAATAACATCGGGCAGCACTTCAGCTGGTGCTGGTGATATGATGTACCGTATCATCGGTGAGCGCGGCAAGGAACTTATCCATGGTATCGATATCAAGCCAGGAAAACCTGTAATAGTCGGCATAGTCGATGACACACCAGTATTCGGGCTGCCAGGTTATCCCACATCCGCACTCACAATTTTCAATGAATTTACTGCACCTCTTATCAGGCATACCCTGGGGTTATCCAGTTCAAGGTCCACGGTAAGAGCACTTATGGCTGTGGATTATCATTCACCAGGGCGGCGGCAGTTACTAACAGTGGGTCTTGTAAGAGGCCAGGCATATCCGGTAGATAAGGGGTCAGGTGCCATAACAACACTGGCAGATGCAGATGGTTTCATTGAGATAGACCCCAGGGTAGAGATGCTTGATGCAGGTGATGAAGTAATGGTCACCCTGATGGGAGATGTAAAATCCCCTGACGTGCTTTTCATAGGCAGCCATTGCCTGGGTTTTGAGGCACTGATGCGCCTTTTGCCCTTTAGTGTGAGAATGATAAATACCGGCAGTACAGGAGGAATGATAGCGGTAAGGGATGGGATTGCTGACATGGGCGGAGTGCATCTAATGGACGAAACAGGGAAGTACAACCTCTCGTTCCTCAAGACCTTTGGACTGGATAATGCCGTGCTTGTCAAAGGTTACCTGCGGGACCAGGGACTTATTGTAGAACCTGGCAGTGACATTGTGGGATTTGAAGACATTGTGGGCCGCAGGATGATAAACCGTACGCGGGGTTCGGGCACAAGGGTGTTCACGGATATGAAACTAAAGGAAGTGGCCAAAAAGAGAAAAACAGGATTTGATGAACTGTGTGCTGCAATCGAAGGATATGATACAGAGGCCAGAACGCACAGTGCAGTTGCGGCGTCCGTTCGTTTGGGAAGAGCTGATGTGGGTGTAGGGATCAGGTCGGCGGCTGAATTGAACGGGTTGAAATTCATCTATATTGCTGATGAGGAATATGATTTTGTCGTACAGGAAAAGTTCATTGAAAGTGAGATGGGCAAGATATTCCTTGAAGTACTGCAAAGTGACGAATTTTGTGACAGTTTGCCTGCAGGCATGAGGACATATAACATGAGCGGTAAGGTCATGGATATATGATATGTAAATCATACATTATTACAGTTGAAAACATTCGGGACTGCACAATTACAGCAGAAAACCGCAAATTTAATCTTAATGGCAGATAATGGCATACAATCATTTATAAAATTCAGGGGCAATTGTTTTATCTATTTGTGCTTAAATAACCATATCAGGTAAACTTTATGTATATATGAATTATTAAGAAAAGTTTATAATTCTATTGGGCTGGATATATCTTCCCTTT
>PYCK01000076.1 GCA_009649835.1 Candidatus Methanocomedens sp.
CAATAATACATTAGGTGATGCTATACATGAGATCTTCTGAAGTAAGAGTTTTTGATGATACTGATTTGGAGTTTATTGATATTTTACGTAATTTAAATCTGTCAAGGAATGTGGCTTCAACTCTTGCGTTTCTTTCCAATGTTGATGAAGCAACTTCAAAAGACCTGGAACTTGGATCCCAGCTCAGGCAGCCGGAAGTTAGTATTGCCATGAGGGAGTTAAGGAATTTCGGGTGGCTGGATGAAAGAGAGATCAAGAAAGAAGGCAAGGGCAGACCGATGAAAGTCTATAAGCTTGCAATTCCGATGGGTAAAATTGTAGACCATCTCGAAAAACAGACCAAAAAAGATACTCAGAGAACAATGAAAAACATTGAAAAACTGAAGATGTTGAAGTTTCAATTAAAGTAGATTGTTTTTTCCTGTTCTGCAAAATTTAAAACTATTTTTTGATTGTAGCTTATTTTTTTCTGTTGGTACCTGAATTACATTAGCAGCAGGTAAGATGGAAAATTTTTTTTATTATGAGATACTTGCCCTGGAGATACAGGGTAACTCTTAAAGATACTACCACTAAAGGAGTATATATGGATCACTGGATCTCCCCCGAACCAACTAAATTCGAAAGTGAACACCCGCTATTCCTCTGTGTCCTGTCAAATACGGATACAGCCAGTATTCCGGGCATCTCTGCGGCAGGGAAATCGCCCGAGTTGATCGACTATACCCCGGCAGGAGATGCCGAATTAGTAACACTGGGCAAGACAGTGTGCAATGCCGAACCCCCGATGACGGACCAGAGTCCTACACCTGCCGTGATCACCAGGGCGGCATTGCAGTTGACAGGCATCCCTTTTATGTTCATAAACAGTGGCCTGAAGATAATCCCCAGCATACCGCTGCTGGATGTTGGTGCCTTCCCTGGCAGGGATATCAGGACGGCACAGGCAGTGCCGGATGCGGGTCAGATATATGCGAATGCACTGGAGATGGGGCGCCAGATACGAAAGCTCTCGGATCTTGTTATTATCGGTGAAAGTATTCCAGGCGGGACCACCACTGCCATGGCTGTGCTTCAGGCAATAGGCATAAACGGCAGGGTGAGCAGTAGTAATTCCCTAAACCCCCTGGACATTAAAGCACAGGTCGTGGGCGAAGCCTTTAGCATTGCAGGCGTCCGGTTTGGGGATATGGCACACGACCCCATGGGCGCAATAGAGCACTTCGGCGATCCTATGATGCCGTGTGTATGCGGTCTCATGGACGGGCTGGAGGATACAAGGATCGTACTGGCAGGCGGCACGCAAATGATGGCAGTGTTGGCCCTCCTGGATGGTCTGGGTATAAAAGGCAATATTTCAATTGCCACTACTAAATTTGTGGCAGAAGACGGCACTGCCAGTTTTGTTGAAACTGTATCTGAGATGGGGTTTGAATCGTATATTGCTGACCCTGGTTTTGACAGGTCCAGGTACCAGGGACTCAGGATGTATGAATCAGGAGTGATCAAGGAGGGCGTGGGAGCAGGTGGTGCAATGTTTTTAGCAGGACTTATGGGGATTGGGCAAAAGGAGTTCAGGGAACAGGTAGAACTGGTGTGTGACCAGGTATTGTAAACTTACTAAGATTCCAGTATCCCGGATTCGATATCTTCGATCATGGAGTTCATCTTTTCATACCAGGTATCGATATTCCCTTTTATCATTTCTTTTAATTTACAGGGATCAAGTGCTGAATAAACGTAATAATAGCCTCCACCCTCTATGGTTTTGGTCTCCCTGTACACCAGTTGGCATGACATGAGGTTTTGCAGGGACCTGTAGGCAGTGCTGCGTTCCCGCCCGAGCAGTTCACCCAGTTTTTCAGCAGTCATCTGTCCATGGGATACTAGTAATTTGTAGGTTTCTATGTCCAGGTTCTTCAATCCAAGCACGCATTTGGCAATGTCTGAGCAATTGAAATTACCGTGGATCATTTCAGGTATGGAACTTGGAATTTTTTACACCTCGTCATTATTTCTTACACCCCGTAATTGTTACATATGATTTATATGATCTGTTCAGTATTATTCTGGCAAGTGGTAAGTGTTAAGTGCAATATTGTATAGTTTGTACAAAACCATTATAATACTATAACTATTACAACTATTTATTTAATAATTTATCGATGGTCGAAATGGAGAACGATAGATATTGGAGAACGATAGATATATTGTAGTCCAGGGGTGCAGGAAATGCGGAAAATGTGACCAGGTGTGCCCTGTGGATGCACTGTACAGGGTTGACGGCGAGGCACGCATAGATTATGATAAATGCATCCGCTGCGGTAAATGTATGGAAATATGCCCGAATAAGGCCATAATCTACCTGGACTGACCGGCCAGGGCTTTGAGGCATCCTTCCAGCGTGCCGTTACCTGTTATATCGGGAACAATTCCATTATCACGCATCATGCTCGCGGTCTTAGGCCCGATGGCGATCACTGTTTTACCTGCTGCATCCCCTGCCGATACACCGGACAGAGCAAATGACTTCCCGCTGGTAAATATGACCGCGTCCACGTCAGGCAGTATTTGCCTGAGATCGTTTCCGGTGGGTACCAGCCTGTAGGCTACTCCTTCCAGTACACGGGCACCTGAAGCAGTAAGCGACTCCACCAAAGCGGGATTGGGGATATCTGGACGTACTATTGCTACGGTCCTGCCCATGATACGTGACCCAAGATGGGATGCAAAATGGTCAGATGAGAATGAAGGAATGGTTTCACAGTTGAGGCCTTTATCAATGACGGCTTCCTGTGTCCTGGGACCGACTGCTATAATCGTGGTAGTATCCGGGACACTGCCGCACTGTTCAAAGAAGTACCTGACACCCATAGTGCTTGAGAAGATAAGAAAATCCACTTTGCTTAAGGCCACTTTCCTACAAAGCTCATCCAGTGATGCAGGATTTTCCGGAATTTCGGTCTTCATTGTCGGGGCCAGTATTGAATCATGACCGTACTTTGAAAAAAGTTCACGGGTGCCGCCTGACTTTTCTTCCAGCCGGGTTACTGCGATTTTCATCT
>PYCK01000077.1 GCA_009649835.1 Candidatus Methanocomedens sp.
GTCATAATCGGATATCCTGGAATTGAACAGGTACTGCTGTGCATATCCGGCATACTGCCCGAAATAACTGCGGGCGAATTCACTGATGGCCTCACCTCTTTTGCTTTTCGCCCCCTCAATGAAAGACCCGTAGTGTTCCTCCATGACCGAGAGGATATGGGTGTCCACTGGAAAGGCCTCCATCTTATCATAGGCGAACAGCAGTACACAATCGGCAATCTTTGGACCTATGCCACGCATCCCCATCAACAGCTCCCTGGCCTCTTCATATTCAAGCTCAAAGGGGGCTCCCAGGTCAAATTCCCCACTGTCCACCTTCCTCGCCACTTCCAGTATATTTACACTTCTAAATCCCAGTTTAGTCTCCCTGAGCCGGTTTTCGGTAGTCCGGGCCAGCACTTCGGCAGTGGGGAACGAAAAATCCCGGCCCAGGTCATCGCCGTACTGCCTGCACAGGTTGGAAATGGAATCCTTGATATTAGGGATGGACTTGCAGCTTGAGGCCATGTAGGATATTAAGCATTCCCAGGGTTGTTGCCTTATCAGCCGCAGCCCCCTGAAACGCCTTATCAGGTCGTCCATTACCGGGTCAGTGTTGATCCGGCTGTATATCCCCGGCATATCGTCATCCAGCCTGAAATACCGTACAATGCTGTCCCTGTCCAGGCCGGTGTCAACCACCAGGTCACAACCATCCTGCCTTGCCCGTACAATATGGCCCAGGACCACGCCGGTCCACCATTCACCACTGCGCTGCCACCTGAATACCTGTCCGCAGTCCAGTGTGCTGTCAAGGTCGAAGTCGTTGGTCGGGATACGCATGATCGGGGAATTGTTCCATTACGGGATAATCATTTTCTCAATATCGGTGCACGGAATTATACAGTCTGTGTTGTTATAATAATTCCCTATTTTACCAGGTTAACCTGCCACTTAAACCAAATTTTACATATTATCAGGTCTAAGTTAGTGACAGATGGAACTCAATACCATACTGTTCATTAAACGTAAGTTCCAGGAACATTACAGGAAAGAGCCGCCTGAGCCGCCGCCGTATCTTGAGAAACGGGAATGGGGATTTTTAATGCTTGACCCGGATTCAGGTATGCGTCGGCATAAAGCATTTATAAGCGTTGGTGAGATGCAGGAATATATCCAGGCCATGGTCCCGGCCCATGTGTACCATTCGGCTGCTTACTACCAGCATCCTGGTGCCCCTACCATGAAGGAAAAGAATTGGGAGGGTGCAGACCTGATCTTCGATATCGATGCCGACCACCTGCCTGTGAAGACGGATTCCATCAAGGTCATGCTTGATGCGGCAAAGCAGGAGATCATCAAACTGACCGGGTTTTTGATGGATGATTTCGGGTTTGGTGAGGAGAGCCTCCACATTGCCTTTTCAGGAGGCAGGGGATATCATGTTCATGTAAGGGACCCGAGGGTACTGTCCCTTGACAGCGCCCAGCGCAGGGAGATCGTGGATTACCTGAGCGGTACCGGTCTTGACATGGACCACATTTTCAAGAAAAAATATGTGGAAGGTGATGATAAGAAATCAAAGATACTGGTATTTCCCTCCGAATCCCATGGCGGGTGGGGCAGGCTGGTGAACCGCAAATTGATCAGGTACCTGCAGGAACTGACTGGTGATGAGAATCCTGTAAAGAGACTCATGGAATTTGACAGGATTGGGAAAAAGACAGCACAAAAGATAATTGATACTGTTAATGATCCTGCTCACCTCAAACTTTTACGGATGGGGAATTTTGGTGCATTGAGCTCAATCCCTCCTGGGTTCTGGGAAACTGCCTTGCAGCAGGTCATACCACATATAGGTGTCCATATCGACGAACCTGTAACAGCCGACATAAAACGCCTGATAAGAGCGGCATCGTCCCTGCACGGAAAATCGGGCATGAAGGTAATATCGCTTAGTGTGGATGAACTGCACAGGTTCGAACCCCTGGTGGATGCTGTGGTGTTTGGGGATAATGAGATAAAGATAAATGTCACCAGGCCCACTACAGTTGAGATGATGGATGAGCAATTCGAAGTGGAGGAAGGAGCTAATGTACTGCCCGAATATGCGGCCATCTACATGATGTGCAAGGGTGCTGCCGAATATATGGGGGGAGTGAGATGAAATTCGAAGACCTTGTCCGTGTCCTGGAGGAAGAGAAAAAACCCACCATGTCGAGGATAGCTCCTGGTTTCTACTCAGCAGTACAGGAATATATCAGTGAACTGGAAGAAGCTGACCGGAAAATATCCAGGAGACATTCCGAGGAAAGTATCATGATCCAGTATGAACTGAAGAATGCTCTGTCAACGGTTGATAAGATATTCAACAGGCGTACACGCAAGATTATTAAAATGGCTTCTGGCAAGGCTTTTTCAAAAAACCCTACTAATGTCGCCCATGATATTGAAAATATGACCCCTGAGGAGAGGCATGTATATCAACAGGTACTGGACGCAATCCTCTCAGGCAAGAAAAATACCATAGAACCCATCCTCGGCATATTAACTGAAAATGAACCAGGCATTAGACCTGACAGTAGACCCGACATTAAACCCGACATAAAATCTGGCATTAAACCCGAGATTAAACCTGATATTAAGTCAGACAGTAAACCCCACATAAAACCTGACATCACAACACCAGTGCAGGATACTGATGAACACATGGTTCAGGCAGGCGGTGCCGGTGATAAAGCGTCCGGAGCGATACCGACTGATACAGGGACGACACCAGGAGTACCGGATCAAGAACCAATAGATAAGAAACAGGATGTATCGGATGTATCGGCAGCCGATAATACACCTGGAACTGAAAAATCATCCCCTCAAAAAACCGAAACACAGGTCAACCCTCCAACTACTCATAAAGAAGAAATGGGCAGGGACTCAGATGAAAAAGGCAAAAAGGATTTAAATAAAGAATACATTGTTGTGCGATTACTAAAGGACATCCCAAAATTCAGGGGTGCTGATGGACGCAACTATAGACTGGGTGCCCAGGACGTGGCTGTTTTACCTAAAGTAAATGCGAAACCCCTCATAAAACGTAAGGTAGCGGTACAGATAGAAAGTACTTGACAATAATCATAATAAATAATATCACTCACAAAGGATGCAAATAATATGAAGATGCCAACAAAGTTCAGGACGCACTGCCCATTTTGCAAGACCCACACAGAGCATAAAGTAGAAAGGGTCAAGAAAGGTAAGGCATCGTCAATGACGAGAATTACAAGACAGAAACACAGACACCAGGGAATAGGCAATACAGGCAAGTTCTCAAAGGTGCCCGGCGGCGACAAGCCGACAAAGAAAGTGGCACTGAGGTACAGGTGCACCGTATGCAAGAAAGCATACCAGAAGAAATGTTTCAGAGCCGGTAAGTTCGAACTTACGGGGTGAATGCAAAAATGTTACAAGAACCCAAAAGCAGATTCCTTAAAGTCAAGTGCAATGATTGTGACAACGAACAGGTGATCTTTGGCAGTGCCAGCAGCATTATTGTCTGCCAGGTATGCGGCCGCACACTTGCAGAACCCACAGGCGGAAAGGGAATAATCAAGACACAGATACTTGAAGTACTGGAATAGATACACTAAGGATTGATACTGGAGATAATATGGAGCGAAAAGGCTGGCCTGAAGAGGATGAACTGGTTGTCTGTACAGTAAAGCAGGTAAAGGACTTCGGTGCATTTACCGAACTTGACGAATACGGCCAAAAAGAAGGCCTGATCCATATCTCTGAAGTGGCTGCCGGTTGGGTCAAATACATCAGGGACCATGTGAGAGAGGGGCAAAAGATCGTCTGTAAGGTCCTGAATGTTGAACCTGATAAGCATCATATCGACCTGTCTTTGAAGGATGTTAATGAACACCAACGACGGGAAAAGATACATGATTGGAAGAATGAGCAAAAGGCCGAAAATTGGATAAATTATGTGGCCGAGGTCACCAAAACCGGTCCTGAAAAACTGGAAGAGCTTATTGACCAGCTCTATGAAATTTATGACAGCGTATATGCAGCCTTTGAAGAAGGTATGCAGAACGGGGCAGATGCATTGGTAGATGCAGGCGTGAATCGTGAACAGGCCGAAGCCATCAGCAATGTGGGAATTGAAAATATAAAAATTCCGTATGTAGAGATCACAGGATACATGGATCTGTCATGCCCGGCACCTGATGGCGTGGATGTTATTAACAAATCACTTAAATCTGCTGCCAAGATCAAAGTGGATGAAGACGTGAAAGTTGATGTCAGCTACCTGGGTGCCCCGAGATACAGGATACATGTTACAGCTCCTGATTACAAAAAAGCCGAGAATGTACTCAAACAATCGGCAGATGCAGCTATCAAGGTTATCAAGAATGCCAAGGGCACAGGCTCATTCCACAGACATAATGAAGCCAAGGCCTGAAGGATTATTATGGGTCAACATATTAAATACTGTACCGGATGCGCCAATTATACGCTAAAAGACAAGTGCCCATCCTGCAGCGGTATAACTATTAACCCAAAACCTGCCCGGTTCTCACCGGAAGACAGGTACGGTCGATACAGGCGATTGATGAAAAGCCAGTTAAAAGAGAGCTAAATGCAAATGAAAGAAACAATTGTAAAGATTTTAAAAAAAGTCGAACTGGAAGACCCCATTCTGATCGAAGGTCTGCCAGGTGTGGGCCATGTGGGCAAACTGGTAGCCGAACAGGTAGTCGAAGAACTTGAAACTGAGAAGATCGTGGAGATATATTCTCCCCATTTTCCTCCACAAGTTATTGTAAAAGATGATTTTTCAGTTGAACTTGTAAAAAATGAATTCTATGCGCACAAATCAGATACCCATAATGACCTGCTGATCGTGGTGGGAGACCATCAGAGCGTTACCAATGAAGGACATTATGAAATCTCTGATATCATCCTGAACATAGCAACAGAGTACAACGTTAAGCGTATCTATACCCTTGGTGGCTATGGCACAGGACAGCTTACTGAAAGCGAATCCGTGCTGGGTGCAGTGAACAATACCGACCTGATCGAGGAACTTAAAGAGTTTGGTGTGGAATTCAAGGACAACGAGCCTGCAGGCGGAATAGTAGGCGTGTCGGGCCTGCTTCTGGGTTTGAGTAAATTAAGGGGCATTGATGCCGCTTGTCTTATGGGTACTACTTCAGGTTATCTTGTAGACCCGAAAAGTGCCCAGGCAGTACTGACCGTACTTAGTTCTATCCTGGATATGCAGGTCGATACCCAAAGCCTGGAGGAAAGAGCCAAGGACATGGAGCGTATAATGGCAAAGATCCTTGAAATGGAACAGATGCAGGGACCACGTGAGATTGGTGCAGACGAAGACCTGCGGTATATCGGTTAACAAAAAAAGTAAAAATGTTAGGAGGCCGTCCCCCCAAAAACGGCCGCTCTTTCACTCACTTGATCCTGATATTTTCCTGGTATCTCCCTTTTACATATTATTGAATATATAATATTATATTTGACAGATATATAATATTACATTTAGTAGGTATAATACTCATCAATATTCGTCTTCAATTTTTTGCCTTCCCTGAGCCCTATTTTCAACGCCTTTTCATTTATGGGTAGCAGATCCGCCCTTATGCGCTCTTTCAGAGCTTCCTTTAACGACACCGGTCTTACGATATCAGTAAGGGCTATTATGCTTCCCAGTGCAATCACATTGGCAGTAACGACCACACCTGTCTTTGTGGCCAGTTTTGTAAAGGGGATGCTGTAATGTTTGATAGGGGGATGGTGTATGACCAGGGTAGAATCCAGTATTAAAATGCCATCATCCTTCAATTCAGGGACAAATTTATTGCATGATTCCTGGTTCATAGCCAGTACAACATCCATTTTTTCAGGTATGGGATAATCGATGGGCTTACTACTGATGATCAGGTTTGACCTGCTGGCACCACCCCTGGCTTCAGGGCCATAACTACTGGTCATTGTCACGTTCTTTCCGTCCCTGACTGCTGCATGTGCCAGCAGCGCGCCACCCAGGATAAGACCCTGGCCACCCGAACCTGATAAGCATAAATGGTGCCGCGTCATAGCTTATCACCACAGGCCTTTTTAACGATCTTGCTGTATCTTTCAAGGTAATCAGGTTGTTCAATGTCTACAAGAATACCGACAGGGAACTGCTCGCCTACCTCCCCTGGCGGTATCTTCTTAAATGCCGGGTTAGAGACAGAATTATCCTTATACCACATCATCATGTCCACCGGACTGCCTTTTTTATTACGCCTGCCATACTGTACCGGGCACTGGGACATGGCTTCTACTACGCTGAAACCTTTCTTGGCGATGGCCCTGGACAGCATGGCATCCAGCATCTTGGCATGGTATGTAGTTGACCGTGCCACAAAGGATGCACCACAGGCCTCCACCAGTTTACAGATGTCGAATGGCTTTTCTATGCTGCCGTACTGGGCGGTACTGGCCTTGTGTTCCATGGGCGTGGTAGGGGAGTACTGACCCCCGGTCATGCCGTAGATGTTGTTGTTGACAATAAGGGCGGTCAGGTCTATATTTCGGCGGCAGGAATGTATCAGGTGGTTGCCGCCGATGGCAGTAGCATCACCATCCCCCATGACCACGATAATGTTAAGTTCAGGATTTGCCAGCTTGATGCCTGTGGCAAAAGACAGTGCCCGGCCATGGGTAGTATGAAGAGTATTAAAGTCCAGGTAAGTGCTCATCCTGCCTGAACAGCCTATACCGCTGACAAGCACGATCTCGTCCTTGGTAAACCCTGTCTTTTCAATAGCCCTGACAAGTGCACCCATGACTATGCCTATACCACAGCCCGGGCACCATACATGAGGGAATGTCTTATCAGGCCGCAGGTACTTGTACATGGTCTCTGAAGTGCGTATCATAATGCTGCCCCCTCTATCTTTTCCATGATCTGGGCCGGGGTTACCAGTTCTCCATCCACCCTGGTGACCCGCACAGCTCTTTTGGGGCAGGATTTCAGCACTTCGCCGTATACCTGCCCGTAGTTCATCTCTGGCACAACGAACATCTTTACCCTTTTACTGATGTTCTCCAGATGGAACCTGGGGAACGGCCACAGGGTTATGGGTCTGAGCAATCCGACCTTTAGCCCCTCGTTTCTGGCAATATTCACGGCCTCACGGGCAGAGCGGGCTACACTTCCGTGTGCGACGATACAGATGTCGGCATCTTCAAGCATATAATCCTCTATCCTGATAATATCGTGCAAATTGTTCTTGATCTTGTAGATGAGTTTGTCCAGGCACTGTTCCACTTCCTCGTGAACCAGTGTGGGAAAGCCTGATTTGTCATGTACCATTCCGGTTACGTGGTACCTGTATCCCTCACCGAATGGTACCAGTGGTACTATCTCACCACCAGGCAGGTTATCGTAAGGATTGTACCAATCCGGTGGTACAGAGGGTTCAGGTCTGTCAATGACCTCAATTTTTTCAGGTAACTGGACATTTTCCCACATATGACCGACTATCCCATCCATGAGCATGATCACTGGACTGCGATATTTCTCAGCCAGGTTAAACGCATGGATTGTGAGGGTATAGCATTCCAGCACTGATTGGGGTGATAATACAATGATGGGATGGGGGCCGTGGGTACCCCAGCGGCTCTGCATCACATCACCCTGGCTGGGCCTGGTGGGCATCCCGGTACTTGGCCCCCCCCTCATTACATTTACTAATACGCAGGGTATCTCTGCCATTGATGCGAAACCCAGGTTTTCCTGCATTAGCGAGAATCCGGGGCCACTGGTGGCGGTCATGGATTTGACTCCGGCCAGTGATGCACCGATAATGGCACCCATACTGGATATCTCATCCTCCATTTGTATGAACGTACCGCCCACTTTGGGCAGTTCGACTGAGAGGAATTCGGCGATCTCTGTGCTGGGTGTGATGGGGTATCCGGCAAATAACCTCATGCCCGCAGCCAGTGCCCCCATTGCACATGCCTCATTGCCATGTAGTAATAGATCCTTATGTCTCTTCATGCTCTACCTCCTTTATGTCCGGATTTTTTTTCACTGTAATTGCATAGTCGGGACAGTGGATATCACACAGGCCGCACAGGATACAATCCCGTGGCCTGGCTGCATAAGGATATCCGTCCTTGCCGCTCTCCAGTACATTTTTAGGACAGATGGCTATGCAGATGCCACATCTCTTGCACCATCTTGAAAAGATATGTATGGGGTCGTCATTTTTCTGTTTCATCCTGATAAACATCCATCTTTATTCGGATATGAATTTAAACAATATGTCAGTGTTTGGGAAATATAAATATTATTCGATAAGAGTAAGCTATCTTAATGGGGAATATCCTGGATATAGTAAATATAACATCTTTTGTTAATGGTGCCACCAATATGTAGCATAATATGAATAAAGTGACATTGCCATAATTTTACTTACTGTTCCATCCACTGAGAATATCCACATCTTTTAATATTTTTACGCTTACCACACCGCCGATCACCAGATTCAGGTAGTATGTAATTAACCGCCATGCTGCCACCACTACCCCCAATATGGAAACAGGGACCAATATCCCGAAAAGTGCAGCCCCGCCCAGTTCTGCGATACCACTTGCTCCTGGTGTAACCGGCACTACCATAATAAATGTCAAAAACACCTGTACTGCCATAGCCACCATTATAGATGGCGGCTGGTTCAATCCCAGCAGGATCAGCGGCAATACCATGAATTCCACTATCCAGTATATCACGGTAAATATACATCCGAAAAACAAACCCTGCTTGCCTGTTCTCATAAGGGCCCACAGGCTGTTATGGAAATTCAATAATTCTTTATCAATGAACTCTATCAGGTGTTCTGTCCTGTCAAATCTTCCGACTCTGTGAAGACCACGAGTGATAAGTGATGAAAGCCAGTCTATGAATGTCGGGCTCAACAGGCCGCCAATAGCCGCAAACACCATTATCAGGACAAATAACTCTGCAACGATTATTGCCAGGTCCATCTCCCAGCTTATCAGTGAACCACTTAACACCCACAGCGCAAACGGAGTGGCAATTAAAAGCAGCAGGGCATCCAGTACACGCTCACCAATAACCACAGCTGAGGCATCGCCCACCCGTACATTTGCATTGCGGTTCAGCATATGTATCCTTACAGGTTCACCGCCTGCCATTGATGGTGTCACTGATGCGGCGAACAGGTTTGCTATTACAATCTCAGTAGCATCTTTGACCCCTATCCTGTATCCCAGGGCCTCAGTCATCACTTTCATACGCAGCCCCCATATGATGTAAGAAACTATATGCAGGGCAACAGCAGCAAGAAGATATACTGGTTCCATTCTCTGCAGGATGGGCAGGGTATCCGGGCCTATGGTAAAAACTGTGACCAGTACCAGAACGATGATACTTATTATTAATGAGATGATAAACAGTTTTTTCAGTCGTTCCATATTGCCATTGAGAGATAATTATTATATTATATATACCTTGATAGCTTCCATAAACTGTTGAACAACGAAGAAGTTGAC
>PYCK01000078.1:0-3890 GCA_009649835.1 Candidatus Methanocomedens sp.
TTATGAATACATCGGATTGTCGCCTGCACGCAGTGCCCTCATGATCTCTTCCACAAAATACTCAGGTGGCTGGGCACCCACGAAATCCACGATCTCATTGATAACGATCTTGGGCACGCTCATGGCCATATACTTCTGGGCCAGGTGGGGAAACTCCACCATTTCCACCATATCTGCTTTTATGTGCTCATTCTCAATGGCAAGTTTATGGGCCGTTCGAACAGCCATTGAGCAGTAAGAGCAGGTAGGGCTCACCAGCACCTGTATATGCACTGGCTTCTTAACATTTGCAAGTTTTTTCTTTACATCATCTGACAGGTCTGTCCTGCCCCTGGACACATCTACCAGGTCTTCCTGGAACGATTTGAACTCGTAACCCGACGGGATACCGTAGAACCTGATACCGTAGTCCTTCTCCCCCAGCATCACAATGGCAGGGATCTTCTTAACCCCGTAGGACTTTGCCAGTTTTTCATCCTTGATAAAATCATGGATTTCGGCTTCGATCTTTGGTGACATGCCTGCCAACTCTTCCACCATGCCCCTGGTATCGGCACAGAACTGGCATTCGTTCTCCTGGGTGAACATTATTAATTTGACATCACCCTCAAGCTCTTTATCCAGCTTTTTCTTAATATTCTCCCTGTCTTTGTCCTGTATCACTGCCATACAATAACCTCCTGCTGCTTCCCTTGAATTTTCAAATAATAGTTGGAATTAATCAAATATCTAAATATCTATCAGGTGCTACACAAGTTTCAACTTACCCACCACTTTATCCAGTTTCTCAACTGGTCCGGGCCCGATACCCAGTACAGTAACGGTCCCGGGAGGTATCTGGGTAAGTCCGGCATCAGTGATAAGGGCAGTGGACAGCCCTTCCCTGCGCGCTGACTCCTTTAACAGAAATAGGTCCTGCAGGGTGCCGGTTTTAAGTACGACCTTCTTCTGCCCGTCCTTCATCCAGGCATCACGTTCCTTCTTATCAGCAAAATCAGAGGCGGTTACGGCTGCATGTGCTACCTGTACAGCCAGCTTGCCTTTCGAGAGTTTCAGGTCATCACGGGTTACGATACACTGCTTGTATTCAGTCATTGATGAGCATCCCGTTCTTATCGAATTTCAATGAATTCGTAGTTCGCTGGTGCCATTCTTCACCAAGCCTCAAGGCTTCATCCCTGTTGAAATCACCTATTTCCACATCCTCATCAGTGAATCCGGATATGGACGACATAGGTATGTACAGTTTCTCAGCCCCGTGCTTGAATACAATATGCCCGCCATCAATAGATATGGTCTCACCGATCCTCTGCCCGTGCTGCACCACGAACTTACAGAGTATGTCCTGTTTTGATATGGTTTTATCTCCATCCTGTCCCTGGTCGGGTGGTTGGTGTTTAGGGGCTCTTAGTGGTGCGGCAGGTTCACCTGGCACTTCTTTTTCGGCCTGTGCCTTTAATGGAACCGGGTGGGGGATGGACATCGAGTGCCAGTCCAGGTCGTCATGTTTGTGTTCCCATTTGCTGCCCACCTGCCTGTTTTCTGTGGTTTGATTTTCATCCTTCCCCTGGCTACCGGGTGCTGCCTTCGATACTACACTTTCCTGTTCAACAGCAGAACCCGGGGCAGCATGTACATTCCCGGCAGCTGCAACTGGATTAATATCTTTCACGGCAGCTACGTCCTGCTTTTTTTCTCCCCCGGTAGCACCTGGATCATCTGTCCCACTTTGCCCTATTAGTTTGTTGAAAGTCTGTTTTAATCCCATCCTTTATCCCTACCAGTGTATTCGTTTCATGTATTTTTCATCAACACCTAAAAAATCAATGGCTGAGGCAATAATGGCATTGGTGAAAATATATGAGTTGATCTCAGAGATCGATGGACGCATCTGGTTCAACTTTGTAGTTGTGATCTTACTGGGGGCCTTGTCGTGGAAGATGCCCATGTCTCCTTCTTCCACAGGTATGAAAATGATATTATCCTCATATCCCCATTCTTCCAGGAGTTCAACCATCCTGGAACTTTTATTTACAGTAATAGGGAACACGTCCACTCCCTTGCTGCGGGCCTTCAACATCCCTTCCAGGATCTCCCTGGTATTGCCGCTTCCGCTGACAGGAATATATACATCGCCCCTGACAAAACTGGGCGTGGTGGCATCGCCTTTGATGTAGACATTCTGGCCCAGGTGTGTCATGCGCATCCCTAAAGCTTTTGCCACGAACCCGGACCGTCCCACGCCGTCCACTATGAAATGGCCACGGCGGTTCAGCAGCTTATCGATCCATGAGCGCAGGTATTCATTATCAATATTGCGAAGCAGCCTGGCATTTTTAAGATAATGGTCCATCTGCTGGTAATACAGACTGACATCACCGCTGTCCAGGGCAGGGAGTATGCCATTTAGCATAGTACACAGTTTCAGTTCGAACTCAGAACCCATGACTGCCAGTTCACTGGGCTTTTCCAGTTTTATATCCTCGATCAGGAAGACAAAACCATTGTGTGATTTTATTTTTTTATAGGCAGGCGAGTCGGTTTTAGCAGTGATAAGTATCTCTTTTGCACCCAGGCGGTGGGCATCTTCAAGATAGTTGATAACACTTTCAGTGCCTCCTGAGCCCGATGCAGACAATATCATATTGGACCTGTCAGGGTCAAAGTAACGCCTGATGGGATCGTCAAGGGTGGCAGGGAAAAGCTGTTCGTATTTTAGTAATTGATGGAGAAAATCATATAGAGCAAGTGCACTCCTGCCCTCACCGATGCCGTATATGACCTTTTGTTTCTTATCGGCCTGGAAAATGAAATCTCTCAGGACTTTTATTAGTCCGTCGATCTCTTCTGCCGGGATATGCTTGAGCTGTTCAAGAAATTGTAGCTGGATGTCAATTGAATCATAGAATTTTGCAGTAGATATCATGTCCTTTTCTTCACCGGATTATATATTCATTCTGTATATAGTAGCGTTATCACATAATATAATAATGTTTATAGGTGGTAAGACCACAGAGAAAAATGATGGATATTTTAGATCATCCGGAAGTACGTCTAAGGGATTTTATTGTCACTCGTGAAGGGTGGATATTCTCATCAGCCGATTACTACCATCCTGAAGGTGTCAGGGGAGTGCTCCGCTATGTACCGGACCCTGAAGGTGAGCGTACAGACGGCACCCGGAATTACCGGAAATACGATTTTGACGAGGCATATGATTACATGGACATCCACAAGCCAGGGTGGGTGCAGGACGTCCATATCATACCATGGGACCAGGTTGACCGGATATTGAGCCCCCCTGACCGGCTGGCAGGGATATGGCGCCTGGACCCAAGGATTGAAGAGATAACCAGGACCCTGCTGGATGCCGGGATTCCCATGGACAGTATGGGCGTAACAGGGTCATTCCTGCCCGGGCTGCAGATAAGTGGTTCCGACATTGATCTTGTGGTATACGGTCCCAGATGGTTCATGGCCAGGGATATAATAGCCAGGGCAAAGGACGATCCCCACAGCAGCATCGAGCACCTGGATGAAGGAATGTGGGAGCGTATCTACAATAAGCGGATTCCTGAGATCGATTTTGAGGAGTTCAAGCTCCATGAGATGAGAAAAGGTAACAGGGGAATGGTTGGAGACACATATTTCGACCTGCTGTTTGTCAGGGACTGGGACCAGGTCAGTGAACCACAGGGCAGAGGCAGGGGCACTGACCTGGGTCATGAGACCATAGAGGCGGTGGTAACGGATTCGGAACTGGCTTTTGACAGCCCTTCGGTCTATAAGGTGGACCATCCTGAGATCGAGTTTGTATTATCTTATACCCATACCTATGCCGGGCAGGCACTGGCAGGCGAGACCATAGAGGCCAGGGGCATGGTGGAAGA
>PYCK01000078.1:3990-4554 GCA_009649835.1 Candidatus Methanocomedens sp.
TACCCATACCTATGCCGGGCAGGCACTGGCAGGCGAGACCATAGAGGCCAGGGGCATGGTGGAAGATGTGAATGGTCACAGGCGGCTGGTTGTGGGTACCAGCAGGGAACCAAAAGGTGAATGGATCCGCTCATTGACCCTGCTTGGGTCTTCCGGACAATAGTGGTATACTGAAACTGTATCTCAAGAAAATGAAAATTTTTGACAGGATTAACAGGATTGACATGATACGATCCAATCCTGTATATCCTGTAAATCCTGTCAAAAGATTTGATTGAAATTAAGATAATTACCTGTATCGATATCGAAATGCGTTTATAATTTCCTATACGTTCAAAAAGAACGTGAACTGTATCCCAAAAAAGGACGAGGCCAGGCACAAGGCCGGTCTCAAAGGCATAATGGACTGGCTCTGGCTTTTATCCCACTATTTTTTTCTTACAGCAGCGCCAGCCCAAGGAAGTTGGCAGCACCACCGACCACGATCGACAGTACAATAGTGAATCCGGAGATAAGCACCATATTGCGCCATCCAAGTTCCTTACCGATCACTGCTATGGTAGC
>PYCK01000079.1 GCA_009649835.1 Candidatus Methanocomedens sp.
ATTTTAAACCCTTTTTATTCAACCATATGAATAATACTCATAACCGAACAATTTCGAAGAGTATATGTAGGCATTAGTAAAATCAGTTACCTTGTAGGGATATATATGGAATTAAATGGTATAGAAATCGAAGATACTTTTGCAGAAGCCTTTCCGATAAAGATCGCAAGGGTATTGATAACAGGAGCTACAGAACGATGGGCCCTTGTGGCAGCCAGAGAAGCCACAGGTTTTGGTACATCAGTGATCGCATGCCCGGCAGAAGCAGGAATCGAGAAAGTTGTGGGTGGAGATGAAACCCCTGACGGCAGACCTGGTGTGTACATACAGATATGTACTTTCGGGTACAAGGCCATGGATGAACAACTACTGAACAGGCTTGGACAGTGCGTACTTACAGCACCTACTGCCCATATGTTCAATGGGCTGCCCGATGCCGAGAAGCAATTTGATACAGGCTTTAAGCTCAAATTCTTCGGCGACGGAATAGAGTCCGAACTCGATGTGGGTGGAAGGAAATCATACGCTGTTCCGATGATGGAAGGTGATTTTATCGCAGAGCACAGTATCGGTGCCGTGGAGGGCATTGCCGGTGGTAATTTCTTTATGCTGGCAGAGAACCAGATGGCTGCCCTGGCCGCAGCCGAAGTGGCAGTGGATGCTATCTCTGAGGTTGAAGGCGTAATTACACCCTTCCCCGGAGGCATTGTTGCCAGCGGTTCAAAGGTCGGTGCAAATAATTACTCTTTCATGAAGGCCACTTCAAATGAGAAGTTCTCGCCCAGTGTCAAGGATAAAGTAGAAGGCAGCAATGTACCTGCTGATGTGAACGGCATCTATGAGATCGTCATCAACGGACTGGATGCGAAAGTAATCTCAGAGGCAATGCTGGCAGGCATTAAAGCTGCGGTACAGATACCAGGCATGAAGAAAATAACTGCCGGTAATTTCGGCGGCAACCTGGGACCCCATAAATTTAACCTGCACGACATCGTGAAGTGAGACCCCTGGTCTCATCTTTCTTTTTTTTTCGATTCAATTAACTGGTATTGGATCGGCGCTGAATGGGATATTTTCCAGACGGCAGTTTTTCTCAAATTCATTTCTGACGGTCAGGCCTTTGTCCGTCAATACTCTTGGTGACAGATATACCATCAATACTTTTGGTGACAGATATACCATCAATACTCTTGATGACAGATATAATAAGATCCCGATGTATGGTGAACCTATGATAACTACTTCAGTTCCCTTTGCGATATAATACTGCACTACTTCCTCTAATTTCGATAAGCTGGGACCCGGTACGTTTTGCAAGTTCCTCGGCAATGGTCTTGCGGTCCATATCTTCCAGTGCAGATTTTAATATCTTTACCTTTACCAGTTTATTTTGTTTTAGCTGCCTGAGCAGTTCTTCTATCAGCGAATCAGTAACACCGTTCTTTCCTATGTTCAATAAAGGTGTTAAGTGGGCAGCATCACGTTTTAGATTATATATGTCCATTTTCATCCAAACCACAAAAAAAATAAATTAAAACTTAAAGGAATCCCTTGATGATCTTGGACGCTTTTTCCAGTTCCAATAATATCAGGCCAAGACCCGCATCAGGGGTTGTAAGTACGATTAATAGTGCCTTTGGGCCCGCACCTGTGGCAATAAGCTTTCCATGTTCTGATTCCACGATCACCCTTTCCGGGATACCTTTACCTAACTCAGTAGTAGCAGTCTCTGCTGCACCCAGCATGGTAGCCGACATTGCCGCAAAAGTCTCTGCATGTTGCCCCGTGGGCATAATTGCCTTCATGAGAAGTCCATCCCTGCTGGCAGCGGCGCTGGCTTCGACTCCGCCTACTTTTTTCAAGTCAGTAAGCACTTTCTCCAATGCCTCCAAAGTCGAATCCATCCGTTATGCACCTCCTGTTATTTTTTCAACCAGCAGTTCAAAAGCTTCAAAAACTCCTTTACTCTCTGTAGCTATTACTGGGATTATAGGTACATCTTCTGGTATATTAAACTGACTACGTATATCATCTACTGACATGGCACCGGGAATATCCTGCTTATTGGCAATAATAACATAGGGAAGTCCGTATCCTTTAGTGATTTCCAGCATCTGTTTTGCCCTGACAAAGTCTTTAGGTGCGGTAGAGTCCACTACCAGGAATATCCCCAGGGCTTCACCACTAATCATCTTTATAATAGGGTCGAACCTCTCCTGGCCCGGTGTTCCGAAGATATCGGCACTGAAGCCCTTATGATCAATATGTCCATGGTCAAGGGCAATAGTAGTTCCCAGCCGGTCCACCGAGATCGCCCTGGTAGACAGGGAATGAACAAACGTAGACTTGCCAGCATCAAATGGTCCTGTTACCAGTATCTTGGGAATGTATATCTTGATACCACCTGGTCGCAGCACCCTGAACAGCATGGACTGTGCCTTGTGGTCTGCCCAATCAGCCTTTAACACACCGAAATACTGGCCGAAAATGACACGTTCGGCTATGCCGCCCACGGTGATGACAGAATTGAAAATTTTATCCTTTATAGCATGGATGGTGGATTTTGAATATGGCCAGGCAGTGAAGTTGTAGATGATGACATGGTCATACATCAATGTCATCTTGTTCCATAACTTAATGGCTTCCAATGTTTTTTCTTCACCACAGAGATCCATGATGGTAGAAAGTGAACCAACCATGATAACGGATTTCTTAGGTACATCCTTCATGACCTGAATGATAATTTCATTCATATTTTCAATATTCTCAGGGTCGGAAACAATATATTTTTCATCAGAAAGGTCCCCTACAAGGGACGAATATGCATCGATAATAGTCAATTTGTCTTCAAATTTCCGGATGCTCCACCCAAACTCCGTGAAATAATCCTTCATCAGGCCGGGGTTTGAACTGGATGTAATATATACACACGAAATGTCTTTGGACAGGTTATGGTACAGTGTCTGCATACCGAACACATCGCCTTCAACCCCTGGGTGATTAAAGTATACCATGGATTTACCTGCAGGAATACCATCTCCCAGAAATTTATCCAGTCTGGGTATACCTGTTTCCACCAACCTAATCACCGCCAATTAAGATCAGGTCAGCCCCATCAATAGTATAATTGTACCAGGGGGATGGTTTTAGTCCCATTCCCACAACCCTGATAAAATGCTCATCATTCTCCTGTTTCACTTCAATAACACCATCAAAAAGCTGCTTCAAAGTGGCGATGGCCTGGTCGTCGTGCATACCCTCCTCAACCAGATAAACACCAATGGCTCCTGCAGCTTTTACCCTGCCTGTAAATACATGCAGGAATCTAAACACGGTCTGGATGTTGGAGTACATCAGCATGGTGGAAAGTGAATTGATACACAACCTGGTCTTTCGGAGATTCTTCTTCATCCAGAATTCCTCAAGGAACTGACTGATCTTAACCCCGATACCTGTCAGGTCGACCGGACTGGATGCCCTCTTGATGTTAACAGTATCACCTGTGGGCACACCCAGGGTCTTGGTGACACAATCCACAATGCCAATGTGTTCCAATGGTATTTCCAGATTATTGTATTCAAACCATTGTAGCACGTTTTCCCCTGGTTCACGGGTAGTGACTATTACGGCTGCTTCCCCCTCCTTTAACCCATTATAAACAATGTTATTGATGATGGTCTCTTTTCCGCTCATTGGCGGCCCTAACAGCATGATATTCGAACCGGCCCTGATACCTTTGATATTTTCATCCAATTTATCTAAACCCAGAAAATAGCCATCCATATTTTTTTCTCCATAAGTAAGTTGTAAGCAATTATAAATATTGTTTTTGTTTAATCATCACTTTATTTTTATCAAATACTTTATTTGACAATGTGTGTACTAGTTAAATAAAATTTCCTTTCTATTTATTAAGCTTCCACATCATATATATTTATTACCCGTTATTTTCCTTTTAGGATTAGGTCTGCAGCCGGGTCGCTCTTCATATATTCACGCAGCACTGTTGTGGCATATGCTCCCCTCTGCAGGTCAAATTCCAGTTCTACTGCTGCAAAACCCGGATTCAATTTGTCTTCTGTCACTTTACACTTTGGGTTTACCGGAATGATAATCTCACGGCGCAGTCCTTTACTGGCAAGTCCAGGCATTACGGGTATCCTGAATCCTTCAATATCCACCTGTTCCTCTTCTATCACTGCCTGTTCTATCTCCCCGGGCAGTCCCCCTGACATGGGCGTTTCATATCCAATAATTGGTCCGGTCACAAACGCACGACCTCTTTGCAGCAGGTTATTGATGCCATCCAGTGTATCCTCTTCTACATTCTGCATTCTGGTGGGGTCAGGGAGATGGGCCGCATTCTTGAAACAGACGATATCCCCCGGAAGCGCTTCGTTGATGGGCAGGCCACTTTCCAGACGACGGCTGAGTATGAGATTGAACAGGTATGACTGGTATGCATGCACGAACATTTTCCTGAGATTGGGGGACAGCGCATTGAAAGCACCTGCATAGTCCCCTGGTTTTTCCACCAGATGGCTCATCATTGCGCGCTCATACCTGAGGTGCAGCGGAAACTTCCCAAGCCCGCCCTTAAAGTCAAGTGTATCCAGCACATACTGCCTGGCCTGCCTGGCCTCCTCTGACTCACGAGGATATGGGCGGGCTATGTACTCAAGGGCTGCCCCCTCAATGTCACCTTCTACAAGTTTGCGGCCCACTATGTGGGTTATGGGGCGCTGGATGCCGAATCTCTGGATGCCGAAAAAGTTTGGCACGCCGCCCATGGCTTTGATCTGTGATGTGGTAAGGCCCATCATAGCGTCCACCTCGTCCAATGGCTGTGCTATCTGGCGCACTATGATCCTGAACCCGTTTCCCCACAGGTCGCCCAGGCTCACTTTCTTATTAGAACGGCCCACGGCAGTAAGGGTAACATCCCTCAACCTGATGCGCTCAAGTTCCGGGGGGTCCATATTATATATGCTGATCTTCTGGGTGGTCAGGGCCTGCTTGTCCTTGGTGCCTGCCCAGCCAATGCGCTGCTGGCTGATGTGAAGTATTCGGGAGATGTCCCGTACCAGGTGGTGGGTGTCCCAGTTCTTTTTTGTGAGGGTGCAGATGAGGTATTTGCCTAAGTCTTGTTCTTCACGGTTGGTGAGCTCTTCTACTATGAAATCTTCCGGGACCTGTCTGATGGTTCCACCAGTGCCGGGTGTGGTGGTGGCGTATACAGTTATGCCTGTGTTTTGTTCGATGTCGGGGGGTATAGGGAGGGTAGGGGG
>PYCK01000008.1 GCA_009649835.1 Candidatus Methanocomedens sp.
GCTGCACGTGACATCACCGAGCGAAAACAAGCTGAAATTGCACTGTCTGAAAGCAAAGCAGAGGTAGACCTGATCTTCCAGATCGCTGCTAATGGAATGTGTGTAATAGATGCTGATTTTAACGTTGTCAAAGTGAATAAAAGCTTTACCCAAATGGTAGACATGGATGAAGATGAAATCATAGGCAAAAAATGCTACGATGTCTTTAGCGGGGAACTCTGTCATTCAGAAGATTGTCCACTTCAGAAGCTAAGAAAGGGAGAACGGTTTGCTGAACATGAATCTTTCAAGAAGCGATCAGACGGTAAAGAGATACCGGTTATTGTGAATGCTGCAAGATTAGAGAAGAAAGGCAAATTTGTTGGGATTGTAGAGGATTTTAAAGATATCACAGAGCATAAGCAGGCTGAAGAAGAAATTCTTGATCTTCAGCGCTACACTCGTGGATTAATTGAGGTAAGCCTGGACCCGCTGGTAACCTTTGACCAGGAAGGGATCATACTGGATGTGAACGAGGCTACAATGCGGGCTACAGGCAGAGGAAAGGAAGAGTTGATAGGAACCCCGTTTGCTGATTATTTCACAGATCCTGATAATGCATACAAAGGTGCCATGCTGACCTTTGAAATCGGAGAGGTTCGGGATTACGAGCTGGTCATGAAGGCCAGGGACGGAACCGAGACTGTTGTATCGTATAATGCTTCAGTATACAAGGACCAGACAGGAAAGGTAGTGGGCGCATTTGCAGCGGCACGTGACATTACCGAGCGAAAGGGAGCAGAGCAGGAGATACAGAATCTTCAGCGCTATAACCGGGGATTGATCGAGACGAGCCTGGACCCGCTGGTAACCTTTGACCAGGAAGGGACCATACTGGATGTGAACGAGGCAACGATACGGGCTACAGGCAGAGGAAGGGACGAGTTGATAGGAACCCCATTTGCTGATTATTTCACAGATCCTGATAAAGCATACAAAGGTGCCATGCTGACCTTTGAAGCCGGAGAGGTTCGGGATTACGAGCTGGTCATGAAAGCCAGGGACGGAACCGAGACCACTGTTGCCTACAACGCTTCGGTCTATAAGGATCAGACCGGAATGGTTGTGGGTGCATTTGCGGCTGCCCGTGACATTACCGAGCGAAAAAAAGCTGAAATTGCACTGTCTGAAAGCAAAGCAGAGATCGACCTGATCTTCCAGATCGCTGCTGATGGAATGTGTGTAATAGATGCTAATTATAACATTGTCAAGGTGAATAAAAGCTTTATCCAAATGGTGGGCATGGACGAGGATGAAATCATAGGTAAAAAATGCTACGATATCTTCAGCGGGGGGCTCTGCCATTCTGAAGATTGTCCACTCGCGAAGATGAAAAAGGGAGAACTGTTTGCTGAACATGAATGTGTCAAGAAGCGACCGGATGGTAAAGAGATACCGGTTATTGTGAATGCTGCAAGATTAGAGAAAAATGGCAAATTTATTGGGATCGTAGAGGATTTTAAAGATATCACCGAGCGTAAGCAGGCCGAAGAAGAAATTCATGAACTTCAACGTTACAATCGTGGATTGATCGAGGTAAACCTTGATCCTCTGGTCACCTTTGATCAGGAAGGGATCATCATGGATGTGAACACGGCCACAATAGGGGCTACAGGCAGAAGCAGGGACGAGTTGATCGGAACACCCTTTGCTGATTATTTCACAGACCCAAAAAAGGCGCATAAGGGTGCAATGAAGGTCTTTGAAATCGGGGAGATCAGGGATTACGAACTGGTTATGAAACCAAAGGATGAGGCCCAGACCACTGTAGCGGTTAATGCTTCAGTATATATGGACCAGACAGGAGAAGTTGTGGGCGCATTTGCTGCGTCACGCGACATCACCCTGCAAAAGAAGGCAGAGCACGAATTGCAGGAAACCGTCAACAGGCTTGAGGTTTATACTACCCGGATAAACAGCCTGATGGTAAGCATGTTAGACCAGATCACAGTGGAAAAAACAAAAGGAGTGATCCTTGACATCTCAGGATTACCATCTGATGTCGAAGTTGCAGAACCTTTGATCAACATTGCAAAGTTTGCAAGACAGCTCGGTGCCACATGTATTATTACAGGTATTAAACATGAGGCAGTACAAAGATTAACTGATGCTGGTGCCAACCTGGCCCCTATAACTACTGAAGGATCATTACTCGATGGTCTGCGATATACTATAGCAATGATAGATGAGGAAGAATAAGGTGGAAACATGGTCGAAACCAAGAAGGAAAAGCTGGATCAGGTGTTGGCCAAATTCATGCAGGTCGGACAGATAAAAGCAGTGGGTATAGTGAGTGTGGAAGGCCTGCTGATAACATCTATAATGCCACCTGATATGAATGAACGTATTGTGGGTGCGCTCTGCTCGACAATTATTGCAAGTGCGGAAACTGCAAGTTCCCAGATGGGAACCGGAGCGGTATCTGAGGTAAACATTAAAACCGAGCATGGGATATTGCTGCTCAAACCTGCAGGAGAAAAGGCATTGCTTTTTGCCCTGGCTGAAGTGGAGGCCCAGTTCGGGTTGATTACGCTGGAGATTGAGATTCGGGGTAAACAGGTCCAGGATATACTTGAAGAGGTATAGAATAATGGACTTGAAGAAAACCTACATTCCACGGCTGGATGATATACTCGGCGGAGGTGTACCGAAGGGAACATCGATGTTGTTCCAGGCAATGCCTGGTATCGTATCTGATGTATTCGGGTACCAGATCATTTCCCAACGGGTACAGTTGGACAGTGAGATCGGTTTTATTTATACTAATACCAGAACACCGATTGAGATAGAGCGTGTATTTGACAAATATGGATGGGACCTGAAAACCCCTTTGAATTCCAGCCAGATATTTTTTATTGACTCTATCTCAGGAATGATGGGTGTGCCCCCGATGGGCAAGTACATTATTGATGATCTTGCAAAAACTGAAGAAATAGTTATACCTGCAATTGAAGATATCGCAGGTGGAACAGCAGTGATTGAAAATATAGCCACTTTAATTGATTCTATTGGTGCAGATAACACAATAAAATGTATAAAGATGTTGAATGAGGCTGCCGCTAAGCATGAAGTGAATATTGTATACCTTTTTACCAGATGGGATTATGAAGACCAGTTAGTAGAACAATTAAGAAATCTGGTCGATTGTGAAATACAACTTTTTAGTATTGAAGAGAAAGTGATGTACAGACAGGTATTCATGGTGGTAAAATCCAACTGGACCAGGGCATCCAAATGTAAAACATTCTTTGAGCTTGCTGAACCCGGTGGGGTTATGGTATTTATTCCGAAACTCCTGGTAACCGGACCTTATAATGCAGGGAAGACCACCTTTGTCCATGCAATCGCAGAGAAGGCTGTTTCTGTGGAGCGGCAGGCATTTGAACTGTTTCCGACCACAGTGGGACTGGATATCGGGCATATGGATTACAAAGGTTTTTCTGCTGATGTCTTTGGTACTCCCGGGCAGGAACGGTTTGACCTGCTGCTGGAACCGCTGGCAAGGGAGTCTATCGGCACGTTCATTATAATTGATTCGACCAAACCTGATACGTTTGCACGCGCTAAGGAAATGATCAATATGTGCCAGGCAGAGGCTTTACCTAAAGTAATTGTTGCAAATAAGCATGACCTTCCCGGTGCCCTTACACCTGATGAGATAAAAAAGCGAATGGCTTTATGGGAAGATGTCCCTATAGTACCTGTTTCGGCCCAGAAAAACGAAGGTGTGGATAAAGCGCTTGATACACTTTTCGATCTTATATACCGAGTTTAAATGATACCTAAAATTAAGACTGGGATTGCGGCTTTTGATGAATTGATTGGTGGTGGACTGCCAGATAATACCATTACACTTATCTACGGTCCTCCCAAGACCGGAAAATCCGTATTTTGTTACCATTTCCTGCAACAGGCAATCTCGGATGATGAATTCTGCCTTTACATAATGACAGATTATAACTTGTTCCAGCTTGAAGAAAAAATGATGCAGTTCAATTGGCTCATTCATGAATATTTGCAAAAGGAAATGTTGTATGTACTGGACATTGCTTCCGGATCAATTGGTGCAATACAAAAGGAAACTGCTACGTTCAAGATATCTTCCCCGCAGAATCCAACTGAGATTATCAGTAAGATAATTGAAGATTTGCAGTATATCTACCAAAAAACCCATAGGTTCAGGTCTGTTCTTGATTCGACGACAACCCTGTTCTCGTTCAATTCCCCGATACTTATTGTACGTGTACTCAAGTCATATGTCATGAGGATCAAAGTAGCCGGAGGTGCCGGGATAATTGCTTATACTGAAGGGGCTGCGGACTCCCAGATCGAAACGATGTTAAAGGCAACAGTGGACAACATTATACATCTGGATGGTGAGAAGATCGATGTTGAAGCAATGACCGGATGTGATAATGTTTCAGCTAATTACAAGATCACTGATGAAGGATTATGTATAATCTGATCATCCAAGAATCTGTTTTGTCCGCCTTGCAAGCATGATGATGCCTATGGCTACTATACCCATTCCGAGATTCCTTAATATTCCTCCATCAGAAATTTCTGCAAAGGCAGCAAGTAGATAAACCATATGTATTATACTGCCCAGCAGGATGATATACCAGCATTGCTTCCAGTATTGAAGCTTTGTTGATCTGATCGCAAAAATACTTGCATATATCCAGAACAACTCGATTATAAGCCTGGTAACTAACTCCACTGTAATTATCACAATAGATAATCTATTTGCAAATAATGATATAACTATTTATTCTATCTGAATGCATTTCCAGAGATAATGATTTCAGGAGATGAATTATGACTGCCACAGAGATCACCGAGGACACATAAGGGGAAATACTCTGTGCTCTTTGTGCCCTCTGTGGCCTATAAATGAAACTGAGTAAAACAAATACTGGAAAAAAACGCTAACATATCCAAAGGTTTATCTAAAATAATTACTTAGGGAAAGGATGCTGTAAGCACTGAGGGCTCGTGGTCTAGCAGGTTATGACGTCGCCTTGACATGGCGGAGGTCCGGAGTTCGAATCTCCGCGGGCCCATCTACTCGCAGCTACTCAGGCACAGCTACTCAAGCCAGTAGCGGGCTGCACACGTATGAAGCCCTACGGGCTCCATACGTGGACTGTATATTCATACGAATTACAAAAGCGGGCTGCGACTGGATAAAACGAAGATTAGATATACCATTAAGGAGAAGAGAATATCCCTACCTGCCCAGGTAGCTCAGTCTGGGAGAGCGCTGCCCTGAAGAGGCAGTTGTCCCCGGTTCAAATCCGGGTCTGGGCATTTATTTTTTTTGTATTGTTATTTACATTGGTCTGGTGGTGCCGGATTGTGTTCAGGGCATCAGGACTTCTATTACTCCTGCGGCCTGCCAGTCGATGTTCGGGAGGCGATGGACGTATGGGTCTGTGGCGGTTTTGGAGGATTTGTACTGCTGGGGTGTCTTCACCTTGCATGTGGTCCAATTCCAGGTGGATGTTCTTTTTTTCAGGAGTTGAAAGGAATAGTAAGTTGGGGAGACATTAAACGAAGCGCAGTGTAATCCGGGAGTCGTCATTGCACAGATCGAGAGAATTGATGCCAGATTGATCATGCAGTCGATAAAGTTTTAATTGGTGGGTCGAAAGATTAATTGCCTAAGAAGAATAAAAAATATTTGGGAGGGACTGCTATGGATGAAACAATGTCTGATTTTCATTTCAAATTGATGTCTTTCGGCTTCAAATTCCGCGATTTTTTCAAACCTCGCAAGAATATATTGGAGCAAGCAGGTATTAAACCAGGATTTCATGTACTTGATTATGGCTGTGGTCCTGGCAGTTATTTGACTGCTGCTGCGGAACTGGTGGGAAAATCAGGGAAAATTTATGCACTGGATATTCACCCACTGGCAATTCAAAAAGTTAATACTATTGCGGCAAAGAAGAGATTATCGAATGTAGTAACTATTAATTCTGATTGTAAGACCTGGTTGCCGGATAATAGCATAGATTTAGTCCTGTTATACGATACCTTTCATTCGTTAAGTGACCCAAATAGAGTATTGGAAGAGTTACATCGAATATTGAAAACTGGTGGAATTCTATCTTTCAGTGACCATCATATGAACGAAAATGAGATATTACATGCGGTAATAAATGGTGGATTATTTAAATTTTTTGAAGAAGGCAAGGAGATATATAATTTCATTAAAGAAGACCAATAGCACAAATCAATGTACTCCACCACTAAGATTTAACCCAATTACTCCAATTATTATCAGTCCAAGTGATATTATTTTCAGTGCAGTTACCGGTTCCTCGAACCACAATATTCCCACAGTTGCGATAAGTGCAGTTCCTAAGCCGGCCCATATTGCATAAGCAATACTTACATCCATCTTTTTTAAGGCAAATGTCAATGAACCAAGGCTAAGCAAATACAAGATGATCATTAATATTGACGGAACTGCTTTAGTAAAACCATAGGATAATTTCATGCATGTGGTGCCAGCCACTTCAAAAATTATTGCCATGATCAAATAGGATAGACTCATACACTTACTCCTGTGATTTTCACAATAATATCATCGTTCCAATTCCAGCCGCTTCACCAACTCACCCAGACTTGTACAAAGCACGACAGACCTCTCGATCATCAAGTTCACAGTCCCCTCAATTCCAAGCGTCCTGAAATCTGTGCGCAGCCCGTACACAGGCTTATCCAGCGCATGGGCATATCCTATCTCCCACGCCGTGCCTGAATCCACATCCACCCCGTCCAGCACCGCTACCAGTATATCAGCCTTATCAATGGCGGCCACGTTCTTGCTAAAGATGGATTCCTGCCTGGCATCCCGTACGTAATCACTATCGTTTGAGTGCTCCTGGGGCAGGAAGACACTCATACCTATTTCTTCCAGCTTATCCCTTAGCATGCTATTGAAATCGCATTCGGCATCTGAAAAAAGCGGTGCTGCAAGGTATACATTTCTCATGAAATCTAAATGGTCGCTAAAAGCAAATAAGTTTTCTAAAAGGAATTGAATAGAATAATTTTCAACATCCAAGTCTATAGCTTAGTTCCGGTATTGACCGCAAATAGAAAAAGCAAAAATCAATTTTGTCTGGAGGTTATTTATACTGCAACTTTTGATGATATCAAATTTAGTATATACATGCCTATATAATATAAATAATACAAAAAACTCAATCAGACTTATATAATGTAGCATCATTTTTACCATATATGCCCACACCAACTAAATGGGATACACTACTGTATTTACATTTCACAAATGGTGCCACATTTAACGAACTGTCGGCAACATTGAGAGTTAACATACTTTTTGAGAACTTGAACAACAGGGTGCTCTACAAACGGCTGGGCGAACTCATTGATGCAGAACTGGTTATCAGGAAAAGGAATACAAATAAAAAACAGACAGTCTATAATATAAACCGCGAGAACCCCATCCTCAATAATTATATGGCATTTTTACTATGGTCAAGGAAAGAAGGTCTTGACTATAACATTTTGCTTTCCAAAAGGGCACAGGACATTGTATTTTCCACAATAGGGCGCGGTCCTTCAACTCTTAAAACACTGCATGAATACACAGGCAATTCAAAAAGTACCCTTATAAAATACATCAGGATACTTGAAAGAAATCGGTTTGTCAAATTAATCAAACAAAAACCCCTATGCATTGACTTTAACCTGAACGATAGGACGCTGTTCTACCTCGCCCTGATGCAGCCTCCCTGCTCCCTTGCAGAAAAGACCGGGAAATATAGCAGACTTATCCATGACATTGATACTATAAAAGAAAGGATTGCAGGTTCAAATGAACTCATGGAACTGGTTATTAAGATGCATGTATATTCAACCACAGTAACTGAGGGAAATACTGCAAATAAGGACGATGTGGAAAGGGTAATGAAAGACCTGCCAACAGGGCTTACACCCAGGGAAATTGTAGAGATAAGGAACACCATTGAAGCTGTTAAACATCTGAATAATCATTTTAAAGACCTTAGACCGGACAGGGACCTTGAACCGAATAACGAGAACATAAAATTATATCACCGGATATTGATGAGAGGCCTGATTGACGAATGTGGGGAATACTATGCATCTCCCGGGAAAAGGATTATTGGTTCAAAATTAAAACTTCCGGCCACCATCGAAGAGATCGAATATGAAATTGCAGCGATTGTCAATTTTTATAAGATGTACAGGGAACACTTACATCCCCTGCTACTGGGTGCATTCATACATTTCCTGCTTGTGACAGTTCATCCTTTTAAGGACGGTAATGGCAGGGTCACAAGGATAATACATTCGATGGTACTACTAAAGGCAGGATACCCGCTATTTGTTTTTGACCCTGACATGAAGAACAGGTACTTTGACATGCTCGAAGTGGGACGGCTGGAGAACCTTGATGGATTCATGAATTTTATTCTGGAAGAATACAAGAACGCACTGGAAGCGGTAGCTGACAGGAAGGAGCCTTGGCCGGTGGTGGAGAGCTGAACAATGGCTATAAGAACACAGCTGCACCATGAATCTCTTACCATGCTCACCAAAAGAATAAGCACTAACTGTATCAAAAACATACCATATTAATATCAATAAAATAGTTTGTTTGATAATCACCCAAAAATTTCACAATTTGAGGACAGTTGAACTGCACACAATAACTCAGGAGAACTATATTTGTTTAATAAACTGCTTGGAAAAAAGGAACTTGAAGAACACATCAAAACACTGGAAGCACACATAGAACAGTTACGGTCTGAAAATGAATCCACCTCGGCCCGGCTGGCGTCCAAGGACGAAACCACGCGTAAAGCTATATCCCAAAAGCAGGTTGTTGAAGAAGAACTAAACAGTGCAAAGAAGAAAATAGAGACCCTGGAGCATAAAATATCAGTACTTAGCAAAGATGCATCCCTGGATGTTACCTTTAAAAACATCAGTAGTATCCATATTCAATCCATGGCTAAGTATGTCTACCAGATAGGATCCCTGCAGGCGCTGGATAATAGCCTGGTCACAGTATACCTCCAGCCCGGGCAATCACTTTCAGACCTTGAAAATGGACGTGAACTACTGGAATCCCCTGGACATGAAACCATGGGTCTGGTTGATAAGATCGCTTCTCCTACAGGCGTTGCGGTTTTCTATGATACGCTCGGCATGGTAAGGGAAGCTGTGGCACCGTTTTTACCAGTGGACGTATCTTTCTTGCAAATGGATGTCAGGTTTGATACCGCACCCTTGCAGGAACTTATGGATCGAAAGGTAAACCTCTGTGTTCTCCTTGCTCATGCAGGTGAGTCATTTATTGGCATTACAGATAATCCGGGATCATTTGCAGACTACCAGATCGTAAGAAGCAGCGTTAAGGGAAAGCATACCAAAGGTGGCTGGAGCCAGCGAAGGTTCGAGCGGCTGCGGGATGAAGATATACTACATCATGTAAAAAAGGTGAAAGATGCGCTAAAGAAGATGGTTGACGGATCTGGTACTGAAATTACTTTTATATTGACAGGGGGAGAGTCCAGGCTGGTATCTGAGATATTGGCGGATTTTGATTGTCCGGTAGTGGATAGAAGGTTTGATGTGGCAGTTGATAAGAAGATGGTTGATAGAATATTGAAGGAAGTATGGTCTTCAAAACGGTATGGGATATGATAAGTCAGGAATAACACTCTATTGGCTTATATTTGTCAATATCTTCTCCGTCAGGGTGTAACCGTTCCTTAACTTGGGCCTTTAGATAGGCTTCCACACAGGCTCTGGATAACTGATAATCTCTATTCTATTTGGAAATATCCTGATCTCTCGAAGAACTCAGGTTTATTAAATTGGTTGCAAAGTTATACTTTTATAGATGCAGACATAAAGTACAAGTGGGTGAGAGCAATGGAAACCATTGAAGAGGGCACTTTTGCAGGTATTGTTGCAGATGATCTTGCATCATTCCATGATCCTTCTGTAATGCCCGAAATCCATAAGGC
>PYCK01000080.1 GCA_009649835.1 Candidatus Methanocomedens sp.
GGATATCCTATGAAAGCGACTGGCAGAACTTGAACTATAAAGCCCAAAGAACTGCCTAATTACGGCTTAATAACGGCCTAAGAATGGCCTAAGAGCGCCCCTGAATTCTAAGCATTTCGTGTAAACACCATTTTCACTTCCTGAAATACTCCTTCACCAGCCCGACCACCACACCATGCATTAACAGCAGCCCTATAAGATTCGGTATTGCCATCAGGGCATTGGTAATATCAGAGAACAGCCAGATATCCTCCAGGTATCCAACCCCTTCTGGAAGATCCACCACCCCTGCACCCACCATTATTCCCACAAGGAATACAGAGTAATAAATCCTTAAAAATCCCTTGTAAAATCTCACATCATCTGACACCTTATCCACAAAGTAGGACAGGCACTGCTTGCCGTAGAAAGACCACGTAAGTATGGTAGTAAATGCGAACACTGCCATACCTATCGTAATTATCACATCACCGGCATATCCCATCTGCGAGTTGAATGCATGAATACTCAGCGAAGTACTGGTCTTGCCAGTTTCCCATGCCCCGGTTGAAATAATGACCAAACCTGTCATAGTACACACCACAATAGTATCGATAAAAGGGCCAAGCATGGCGATCAAACCCTGGCGTACGCTATTGGGCGTTTTGGCAGTGGCATGTGCCATAGGTGCACTGCCCAGCCCTGCTTCATTGGAGAATATCCCCCTTGCAATACCAAAACGTACAGCACTGGCCACAGCAGCCCCGGTAAATCCACCAGCTGCCGCGGTACCAGAAAATGCATTATCTATTATCTGTAAAAAGGCCGCCGGGACCTTTTCAAAGTTAAAGATCAGAACGATAAGGGCGGACAGGATATACAGTATAGCCATGAAGGGGACAAGGTTGCCGGCAACAAATCCCAATCTCTTGATCCCGCCAATGATAACAGACCCCACCGCCAATGCAAGTACCAGTCCGGTAGCCATTCCCGGTACATTAAAGGTATCGTTCATGGCAATAGATACTGAGTTGGCCTGGGTCATATTGCCTATACCAAAGGATGAGAATATGCCGAAAACTGCAAAAGACATACCCAACACAATACCCACCCTGCGGTATTTCAATCCTCTCTCAAGATAATAGAACGGCCCGCCAATCATTGTACCGTCAGGCAGTTCGTCCCTGAAATGAAGAGCAAGTGTGCATTCCACGAACTTGGTGGCCATACCCACCACTGCGGTCAGCCACATCCAGAAAAGTGCACCCGGTCCACCCATTGAGATGGCAGTTGCAACACCTGCGATATTCCCTGTGCCTATGGTGCCTGATAGTGTGGTCATCAAAGCACGAAAAGGGGATATGTCGCCTTTTTCTTCCTTTCCATCGTGTTCACTTACAAGACGAAGGGTGTACACAAGTCTGCGTACCTGAAGCCCCCTTAACCTGTATGTAAGGAAGATGCCGGTGCCTATCAGCAGCAACATCATGAAAGGACCCCATACGACCTCATCAATTAAAGTGAGTATCTGGTGTATACCGGTCAAAGGTATTAGCTCCCGTGAGATGGATTCACATTAAATTACTATGGTACTGCCTTATATTCTTTCCACCCTGAACACCCTGTCATTCTCCCTTACCCTGTCTGCCACCTTCATACCCACATCCTGCCCTTTCCCTGCCTCTTGTACCAGATCTACTCCTATCATCAACGACTCCACTTCCTGCTCCAGGTATGTACTGGTCCCTTCGATCACAATACTGTCCCCGACCGCCAGCCCACCTTCCATTAGCTTGACCGCCGCCGCACCTTGTTTCACGAAATAGTTCTGTACCACACCTACCGCCTGCCTGCGCACCGATGAAGCATTCATGTCCTTTTCAACAGCCAGCCCATCCGGTCCAGGTACCCCGAAATAGAAACCTGTGGAAAAGCCCCGGTTATAAACAGCAGCCATCTGTTCTTTCCACTGTTGTGCCCGCTCCCTGGTAAATGAACCATCCAGGCAGCAGTCCAGTGCCTCACGGTAACACCGGGACACCACAGCCGCATAACCCGGGTTCCGGAGCCTGCCCTCTATCTTGAACGCATCCACTCCCGCATCTATTAATTCAGGCACATATTCTATCATGCACAGGTCCCTGGCACTCAGCAGGTATTTCCCGCCCAGTTCAACCAGTCCCCCGTTCTCACCGTGCAGGGTCCACTGCCACCGGCAGGGCTGGGTACAGTCCCCGCAGTTGCCAGAGCGTCCCAGCAGGTAGGCCGACAGGTAGCAGCGCCCCGAAACTGCCTGGCACATGGCACCATGCACAAACACCTCCAGTTCCATATCTGTATGCTGCCTGATATCCTTTATCTGCTCAAGGGTCAGCTCCCGCGATAGTATCACACGACTGGCGCCCTGTTTAAAGTAAAACTCTGCCGTCTGCCAGTTGGACACATTGGCCTGGGTGGATATGTGTACTCCAAGGCCGCAGTCCAATGCCCTTGTTATCACAGCAGGGTCCCAGGCAATAACTGCATCTATACCGGCACTGGCGGCCGCCTCTACTACGGCGTCCACAGCAGGCAGATCCTCTGGATATATCACGGTATTGATCGCCAGGTACGCTTTCAGGCTGCTGTCCTTTACCTGCTCTGTAAAAGTATCAAGGTTATCGAGGGTTATATCCCTGGCCCGGGCTCTGAGACTGAACCGGTCAATTGAAAAATAAACAGCATCTGCATGGTCTTTACAAACAGACAAAGTGGCAGGATTTCTGACACCAGCCACAAGTTCCGGGATATGATCTGACATATTGAAAAATTATCTTGAGGGTATTTTATGGTTTCCCATTCCAAGACCCCTTATTACCAATTCTTTATATTCAATCAAATAGATAAGTTAACAGTATACATCAGATTTTCAAGGGAGGTTCAATGCAATGGAAACGGGAATGTCAGTTAGGGAGATCATGACCAGTGATCCCATTACCATCGATAAAGGTATTAAAATATCAGATGCAGCGAAAAAAATGGTCGAGCTTGATGTGGGCAGCCTGATAGTAATGGAAGGTCATAATCCGATAGGTATCCTTACCGAGCATGATATGGTCAAGAAGATCATTTCTAAAAACGTAAATCCTGACTCACTCAACTTGACAAAGGTCATGACAACTCCGCTGATAACTCTTGATGTTGATGAAGACATGCAAAAAGCTATTGACCTTATGCTTAATATGCATATCAGGCGCATACCGATCGTCGAAGACAAGATACTTGTCGGGCTGGTAACAGATACAGACCTTGTTTCAGTATCTGTGGAGATGGGAAACATTTTTTCCGAACTTATCAACATGCACAGGGAAAGAAGTATCACAACCGGTAAGGAAATTCCTGAGATCATCAGCAGGGGCGTGTGCGAGAACTGCGGGAAATATACGGATAATCTTGACTATTTCAATGGGTCGTTGATGTGCGAATACTGCAGGGAAACAGAATAGTATTATTATGTTACTAGGGGGATTTCGATGGACAAATTAACTGTCCGTGCTATAATGGAAAAACATCCGGTATACGTTGAAGCTTTTGATTTTATTACACGTGCCCGTCAGCTTATGCGGGATTTCCACCACAGGACATTACCAGTTGTGGATGAAAAGAACAGGGTAATCGGGATATTAACTGAAAAAGACGTCCTGAACATTACATCAACAAAATCAAATATCACTGTCAATGGGTATGTCATTGAGACACCCATCATTTCCGCAAAAACGGATATGAAACAGGCGGCAAGAATCATGATAGAAACAGGGTTCACATGCTTACCTGTGGTGGATACAGCCAGAGGCAATACCCTTAATGGTATTATAAGCATCACAGATATTTTTAACAACCTGGATCCATCAGATATTCCTGAAGGGACAGTGAGTAAATTTATGAGCGAGAACGTCAAGACATGTACGCCAGATGATTCGCTGTCAAGGATATGGATGAATATGATCAGGGAAGGATTTTCCGGGTATCCTGTGGTAGACAAACAAAATAGACCAAAAGGTATGATAACAAGGTATGATATCTTAAGCTCGGGTGGTGTCAGGATAGAACGGGAGGACGAACATGGTACCAGAATAGGAACATCTTCCAGGGTGGCACGCATCATGAGTACTCCACCTTTCACTATAACCACCGATGCATCCTTAAAAAAAGCTATTGAAATGATGACACGGCTGGATGTGCACCGTTTGTGTGTTGTGGACCCGGAAAAACTTGTAGGTATCATAGATATACATGATATTGTCAGGGCGTGTATTGATGGAAGGATTTGAATGGTATCTGGTCATGGGCCTGGAACAGACTGCAAGAAAATCCACGCTATCGCTCTGATTTACTTGACTGCACAAAGTCATACTTTATTTACAGTGAAAGGTGCAGGAAGTTATACTTTATTCACTGTAAAAAATTCAAATTGTTGAGGATTACAGGATACTTTAAATAGAAAGTAATAATTGATGAAATACCGAACTGGAAAATAACATGATTTAACTTCAACTGTAATATGGCACGTATCGGGACATAATCTTTCTTAGTAATTAACCAAACGGTGAAAACATGAAGAGGCAAAATATTAACAGGTCTGATATAAGAGCAATGGATAGTACTGGAGTAATGGATAGGGGGCCAGTGGATTTTAAATCAAGGGTCTCGAACAACCAGGGTGATATCCTGGCAATTGCATCTAAAAATATCGTTACTCTCCCCCCAACAACCAATATTATGGGAACTGTAAAAACCATGTTAAAATATGGATTCAGGCGTGTTCCAATCGCCGATGCAGGTACGAACAGGTTGGTAGGGATCATTACAAGTCTGGATATTGTGGATTTCCTTGGTGGCGGACTCAGACATAATATTGTCAAGAACAGGTACAAAGGCAACCTTGCTGCTGCCATAAACGAAGATGTCAGGGAGATCATGAAAAAAGACGTCGTCAGTCTGGGAGTCAATGATAATATTTCAAACGCCATTAAAACCATGATCGAAAAGAACATCGGCGGCATTCCTATCGTTGATGATGATAATGTTGTGGTCGGTATCGTATCAGAACGCGATTTCGTAAGAACAGTGGCAGATATTACTACCTCAAAATCGGTAAACAAATATATGAGTAACAAAGTAGTTACTGCCTCGCCTGATATATCTGTGGGCGAAGCCACCAGGACCATGATAGAGAAGGGTTTTAGGCGAATCCCAATTGTAAAGGAAGACGTACTGCTGGGAATTGTTACTGCATCTGATGTTATGAGGTATCTGGGCAGTGGTGAAATATTCCAGAAACTTATGACAGGGGATGTCTCTGATGCATTCCAGGTCCCATTGAAAAGCTTGATATTGCGCGACATCGTCTGGACTAATTCCGGTATTGATATCGGTGAAGCGGCAGCATTAATGCTGAAAAATAAAGTGGGAGCGCTTCCCATAATCGATGATGGTGAATTATGCGGTATTTTAACCGAACGTGATATTATCAAAGCACTGGTAGATTGATCTATTATCCAAAGGAAGTATTGCAATGAAAGTAAAAGATATTATGAGTTCCCCTGTCTACTTGATAGCATCCAATGAACCCATATCAAGAGCAAGGAACCTTATGTTAAAACACGGTATAAGCAGGCTCGTGGTCATTGAAAATGATATGACAAAAGAAGCTACATCAAGATCACCGGAAGTAATATCCATAGGTGTGGTGACCAAGACTGATATTAGTGAAAGACTGGACCAGGCAGAGCCGAAATGGCGCAGGCGTCCCATTGGCAATATTCCAATTAGCGTGGTTATGTCACTTGATCCTTTGACGATATACCCTGATGCAACGCCCAGGCAGGCTGCTGAAATCCTGCTTGAGAATAATATCAGTGGATTACCTGTTATCAGGAGTAAGACTGATAGGAATTTAATTGGTATTATCACGAAACTTGACCTGATACGATATTACTCGACCCTCGATGATACTACTGTCGTAAATGATATTATGGAACAGTTCTTTGTCACTGTTCACAGGCACCATAGCATCAGTCATGTGATCCATGAGATGAAAAGCAATGAAGTGGACAGGACAATCGTGGTGGATGACAGCAACCAACCTGTGGGTACCATTACCAAGACAGACCTTGCAATGAACAGGATGACAAATCCTGAAGGGGGACTACCATCCAAAGATGTTAAGATGGCACGCAAGAACCATACTGGTGGCGAAAAGGTATTCCGGTCTGTAAAGGAAGTGTCTATGGTAGCTGAAGATATCATGTCCACGCCAATCATAACTTTGAGTAAGAACAGCAGTGTAATAGATGCAGCAAAGATCATGGTCGACCAGCGCATCAATGGCATACTCGTTGTTGATGATGAGATAACAGGCATCGTATATGCTAAAAACATTATACAGGCAATTATAGCACGGTAGGTGATAAAAAAATGAATATGCAGGATATAATGACAGAACCGGTAACAATAGATAAATCTGAAAAATTATCATATGCACTTGACACTATGGAAAAATTCAGTACCCGACGACTCCTTGTGATGCATAATAACATTATCCATGGTATTGTCACCATGCGTACAATAACAAGGGAACTGGGGACCAGGAAAAAATCAAACCTCCCTGCTTCGGCCATGCATGTAGCCACGGCGACTACTGATAACTACAATAAAGTGCTGCCTGATATGACTGTTGATGATGGTGTTGTATTAATGAACAAAAATAACGGGATACTTCTTATCATTGACAATGATGATGTGGTAGGATGGGTTACGCCGCAACAGGTCATTGAGCACTATCCGTTCAGCAATTCATATGCCGGAGAGATTATGCGCCAACCCGTCACCATCGGGCCAGGGGAAAGGGTGATCCATGCCAGGAGGATCATGCTTGATAATGATATTGGACGCCTGCCCGTTATCGAAAACGATGAACTTATAGGAATCATCACCGAGCATGATATCGCTACCGGGCTGCGGGCATTCAGGGACCTTGTTTCAGGCAACCAGCAGGATAACAGGATCAAGAACCTGCTGGCAGAAGATATTATGAGTCGTGGTGTCATCTCTGTAAAGACAAATGCCCCGATCAAGGATGTGGTTTCATTGATGTTAGAGAAGAACCTTGGTGGAGTGCCTGTTCTGAACCTGGAAGATGAACTTGTGGGTCTGGTCACACGCAGGAGTCTTCTTGATGCCATTGCCAGGAAGATTTAGTTAGACTATTCATGAAAAGATTTCAGGAACATTTTGATGAAGAATTTATAAGAATTGCTTCAAAAGCACTGGGAATGCCGGAATCAAAGATAACCGGCATGATAAAGAGAAGAGTGCTGCAGAGGATCTCCAGGTTCCTTCCTGAATATTACAGGTTCGAAAAGGGGATATCGGGAGTGGAGCCGGGGACTACCCTCTTCAATCTGGTCAGTGACATCGAGATTGTAAAAGGCTTCCCGAAGATACATCGGGCTATGGTACTTGAACCTACTATTCAAGCACACTTCAAAGGATTGCCACTGGTTGCCATTGAAGAAAAGATGAACGGTTACAATGTCAGGGTTGTAAAGATACAAGACCAGGTACTTGCTCTTACCAGGGGCGGGTTGGTGTGCCCATATACCACCGAAAAAGCAACCGAGAGGATTGGACTTGAATTTTTCCGGGACCATCCCGACCTGGTACTATGCGGTGAAATGGTGGGTCCTGATAACCCATATGTCCCGAAGGATATTTATCCGGAAGTGGAAAGTATCGCATTCTATGTATTCGATATCAGGGAGAAAGATACAGGTAGACCCATTACTCTGGAAAAGAAAAACGAATTGTGCGAGCGTTATGGTATTAAGACTGTACGGCACTTCGGGAATTATCCAGTTGATGCCGTTGCCCGGATAGTGGCTGACCTTATCAGGGAACTGGGAGCAGCAGGACATGAGGGTGTTGTGATAAAGGACCCGGAAATGAACCTGCCAGCCCTGAAATATACATGTTCTGAAAGTACCAACAGCGATTTGCAGTATGCGTTCCAGTTCTATAATGACTATGGCAGGGATTTCTTTTTTTCCAGGGTTGTCAGGGAGGGGTTCCAGTCAGTGGAGTGGGATGAGGACGGGGATGCATTGCATGAGAGGAGCTGCCGCCTGGGTGAGAGTATCTTAAAACCAATGGTAGAGACCATTCGAAAAAGAAAAAGGGGCGAGCGTATCACTGAAAATGTGAGGATAAGGGTCAGTAACATAAAAACGGCACAGCAGTTTGAGGAACACCTGAGGATATTGGGAATTGATGCCCAGTTCGGTGAGCCCCTGTATGTGGATGGGGAGTACCTGGTAGAAATTAAGAAATTGAACCAGAGCACGAACGACCGTACTGATGCTTTATTAAATGGTCAGTTCTGGTGATTTATTCAATTAGGTTTATTGCAGCCTACTATCCTTTATTACACTATTATGGCTTCCCCTGATAAAAAAAATGCTTCTAAATATGAGATCGTGTTCGTTGGCCGTTCCAACGTAGGTAAGTCAACACTTATCAGGAGCCTTACTGGTAAGCCTGTTCCCATCGGACGGCGGCCCGGTGTTACCCGCAAACCCGGGAACCTGGCATTGGGCGACCTGGTCGTAACTGACATGCCTGGTTTTGGCTTTATGAGCGGGGTAAAGGACCGCAAGCAGGATATTATAAAAACAAAATTTGTCAGGTATATTGAAGACCATAGTAAGCGTATCATCCTGGCAGTACTGGTGTTAAATGTTCAGTCATTTGCAGAAATAGTGGACCGCTGGAGTGGACGGGGGGAGATTCCGGTTGAGGTTGAGATGTACCAGTTCCTCCAGGAACTGGGGCTGGATGTGGTCGTGGCTGTCAATAAGATTGATAAAATAAAGGACAAGAACAGGGACAGCGTGATGGATGGTGTGGCCGAAAGGCTGGACATCCTGCCGCCCTGGAAACAATGGCCTGATAAACTCATACCTATTAGTGCAAAAAAAGGGGATGTGAAAGCACTTTCCGGATTGATCAGGAGCCGGATACATGAACTGGGACGGGATGACCTGCTGGGATATATCAGACTTGGCGTATAGGAAAGTATAAACACATTTCCTTCTCTCGCCTTAAGTAAAAATCCATGACATTCTTGCCACTACTACTGTTGCACCCGCTACCTTCTGAGTAGTATCATTGCCGCAAACACTCCCAGTATCCCGGAAATGATTGGAAAACCAGGTACATCCAGCCCATCCCAGGCAGGTACTTGGGGGGTAGGGGTTTGTGTCGGGCAAACGGTCTTAAGCGGAATGGGCGTTGCAGATACTGCACTATGGCTCACGTTAGAAGTTGTGGTCAACTGCAATGTGGTCTTGGCCAGCACCCTGGCATAGTTATATTCCATTATCTGCTGGCTGGGTGACTCCAGCGAATCCGCATACTCGTATGCACTCACTGCAAGGACCGGCTCAATACCGGCATTCCTTGACTCTTCAATAGATACCCTTGCAGCATTGGCACTGCGCTGTATCTTTGTACCCACATCAGAATATCCCATCAGGCTAATAGCGGTACTGGCCTGCACATAAGCCAGTAACGAATCATATATGGCACCGCTGTAATATCCCCTTTCATATTCTATTACTGCTCTGTCAAGGGATACATCTGCCTCGTCCAGCAGTCCGGAGAGACCGTGCATGCTATCGGACTCACTGATAATGGTCCGCGCGTATGTGACCACTGATGATGCCGTTCCCACGTACCATCCGGCCCTGTCTTTCAACATACCATCGTCGGTTGTGTGGTCCGTATTCACCAGCGAAAGCCACCACAGTACGGTTTCGGCCCTCATGGATGCCAGTGCCAGGGTCTTGACGTAATCAATCTCAGTTTCGGTTGAGCGTGCATCCTCCAGCAATTGTTCTGCCATTACTACCCTTATCTCGGCAGCACCCACACCATCCACGTCCTTCAACCCTTCTTCTTTGAACCGCTCCACCTCCTGGCGGCTGTGGTTGATTTCCAGGTTTACGGTTTGATAAAGATTGTTAAGATATTCGTCCTGGTCTTTGGTATTGGAATATTCCTCCCACCAAAGTATGAACTTCAGGTTATTCAGGACCAGCAGGCCCGTATTGGTGGCCGCATAGTATTGCTGTTCATCATATTGCTCCTGGCCTTTGTCCAGCAGTACTTTTTGTACCTCAAGGGTGCCTGAGAACTGTGTGGTCTCATTCACTGCCACAAGGTATAATTGGTTTGCTTCATCCAGTACATTCCTGCCAAGCGGGCGCAGCACATCCAGGTATTCTGCTGACCATACGCCTATAGGCGGTTCAGACCTGTGTATCTCATGACCGGTGAAAAGTTCCACTGCGTCCTCGATGGTTATTGCTTCTACTACTTCCACGTCCAGTTCCCGGCCCCGTTCTACCAGGTCTACTTCAATGGTCTTTTCTTCTACGGCTACGATATCCCCTTTGCGTACAATGGTGTTTTCAGTAATCACCACATTGATCTGGCCCTCTGGTACGATGAACAGGGACGTGCCGTGCTGTGCAGCAGCATCAAGTTTATACGGGATGCCGCCCACCGGCCCGATACTTCCGTCAGGATTGATCATTCCTGTCATTACCACGCCATCGATCAGCTGCCAGTCCTCTATGTCGGCTATGGCGGCCACGGTGAGNGCGGCACCGGCAGAGGGGCCGCTGACGATGGGTGAGGTCACTTCGATTATGAAATAAAAGTCNTGTNNGGTNGGGTCTATTCCTGTAATGTCCGATGCTACGAGTGTAGCCATCCTGGCCGAACCCTGCAGGTCCACCTGTGTGTACGGCTGGGTATCCACGAACACATGGCCATTGCCCTCTGTGACGATAACTGTGGCATTTAGCAGTACTCCGGTCTCCCCTTCCATTGTGGAATATGCTGCTATGATGGGGATTGTCACGCCTTCATCGATGTTGATGGCACTTGCCGGGGCTGTAAGGAGGATGAATAATGTTATTGCGAGCACTAACCTCATGCTGTTAGATAGAGTATACCGATTATGCTGAATAATCTTCTTATAGTCCCATAATTTGATCATTTTTAGATAACCGGATTTATTATTTGTCCTTAATAAAACTTATAGTAACCTAATAAGAGGTTACAATAATATGGCAAAGACATCAAAGTCTAAAACTGGGCAGTACAGGATCACAAACCTAGCATCAATAATGACTGTGTTTAACTTTGGGGATGGTGTGGAATATGACTGAATTAGTGTGCAAAGGCTCAGCATTAAAGGAACGAAAATAATTGGGACCAGTATAGATTTGGGGCACAAAAAATCGATCAAAAATATCCAGTAACACTGGTGAAGTTCTCAGTACACTTCCAGATCAGATCTATGAGATTATGTGCCAGATAGTGTTTAGCATAATATTCAGATTTACATCAACCCAGGACTGACGATTCTTTTTCACCTTCTGCCCGACGATTCCCATCAGGTTTTCAACATGATTATTGTTATCTGGAATCTGTATTCCCTTTGTTGCCAATTCTGCAAATAGCGTTACTTTACCCCCGGTTTTGAGAATGAATTTGCCAGCATTACTATCTTTATTTTTTGATAGTAACTTATTGGCAATTACCAGCAACTCTTCTTGAGTTTTATCTATTCTCCATTTGAGTCTCGCAAAATCAGAATCTTTTCTGTGCTTTTTCACTGAATTTTTCAATGTCGAAATGATTCTGCTGATATCTTTTTTGATTCTCATTCGATCCTCTTTTGGATATTGCTCCTTCCACAAATAATACATCGAAGTTTTAACAAAATGATTTGTACATTGTTGAATTCTATATCCATATGTCTCCAGATTCAATTGTAATTTACCGTCCCCATCGCATACGGCATAGACTTCATCAGACAATCCATAATTATTTCTAATGTGAGTTAATGTTTCTGACCAACTCTTAGCCGTACCCAGGTATAGTAGATATTCTTCCTCCAATTCCAAATTGAGCCCTAAAACACCCTTGATGCTGGGACGACCGCCCGATCTTCTTTTTGATTTAGTATCATCGATGATTATGGCGTCAATCGTTTGGCCATCGTATTGTGAATAGATTGAATGTTTGACGGGCAGCGAGTCGTTTTCATAGAATATCTTCTTTAATTTGAAAGGACTTACTTTGATTTCCTGCAGAATGCCAATTAGAAAAGATGCTTCTGAGAATGATACGATTGTGCAGAGATATTTCCA
>PYCK01000081.1 GCA_009649835.1 Candidatus Methanocomedens sp.
CCCAGGGCCTTATAGGCAGCATTGTGCATAACAGGTGACAGGCTGTGCTCTACAGGGTCGCCGAACACCGCAAATATGGTTTTCACATCAGCACCTCCATACAGTGTTTGAGTTCATCTATCCTCAACTGGCCCGGTGCCACCGCATCCTCCACTGCTCCGTAAGTAAGCACAGAACCATAGATGGGTGCCACCACCCTGGTATGGCTTCCCAGTTTTCCCATGGCAATGGTACTCACAGGAAAGTCCGCTTCCTGTGTGACCGTAAGGAGGGCCAGTGTATCAGCGGTGCTGTTTGGGGTCACTGCAAGTTTGGCTATATCTGCCCCGTCGTCCATGGCCTGCTCCAGGGTAGCCGTCATAACACTGGCAGGGGGCGTGACCTTAAAATCATGGGACGAGATTATCAATACCTTGTTCAATGATCTTGCCGCATCCACCACCCTGTTGCGCAGGGGTGCGGTAAGTTCCACGTCCACAGCATCCACCCTGGTCAGTGCAGACATAAGCAGTTCCACCCTGGCCTCCTCACTACCGTCCCAACGTCCACCTTCCTTTTGGCAGCGGTTGGTGACTATGATGGGCAGGCCGACAAGTTCATGTAATTCATCCAGCAGTAGTAAGAGTTCTTTTGTATCCTTTATCCCCAGCAGGTCTATCCTTACTTCAAGGATGTGGGCACCCATTGACCTGGCCTTACTGGCAGTCTGGATGGGGTCAGCGCCAATGGCAGCCACTATGCCCGGGCCCTGCCCCAGGTCAACATGTCCTATCCGTACCATTCCTCTGTACCGTGTTATTTTTCAATAATGGTTTCCTCGATCTTCATACCGAAATGCCGGGCAGTGTCCTCATAATTGACAACCACTTCATCGCCTTCCTTCAGGGCGGCTACTGAAATGGGTTTTCCGTCCTTGCCGACAAGTTTGATGGTCTCTGCATTCTGGAGTATGGTCTTGATAATAGAATCATCTACCCTGGCTTCAACAAGCAGCATGGGTCTTCTCTCGATTTTTACCCTTCCAACAATAGCAGGCTTCTGGCGTCCTTTGGAATCCACTATCAGCACTTCATCCCCTGCACTAAGTTCTGAGAGGTACTGGGTTTTGTCACCAACCTTGACATAGGCATGGACCGCACCCGCATTCACCCTGAATGGCCTGGCTGCGACATAGGGACTGTCCTCTGATTCGGAATGTACCAGGAACAGGCCGTTGGACTGGCTGCCAACCAGCATACCTTCACCCAGCGTCATTAAGGAGCAAGTGTCCACACAGACACGATCCCCCATTCCAACAGGCTTGACCTTTGTGATTGTGGCAACACTGAGGGGCATTTCCTCAGACCCGGTCTGCTCTACAGCCTTAACCGTTCTCTTGATCTCAGATGGGTCATCGGTATCCAGGAGCACCCCGTCCGAACCGTGTTCCATTGTCTCGTATGCGACTATGGTCTCTTCTGCATCCCTGACACCTGATATGATCTTAACGTCCAGTTCCTGCAGGGCTGCTATGAGATTCTCCAGCGGGATGACTTTCCAGTCCGTTCCCACTACAATGATATAATCACAGACCTTGCCCAGTTCGGCAGCAAATTCTTCGTACTGTTTATCCTGGATCACTACATATCCGGCTGTGGCCAATCCCTTGTCCTTCAACTGGATAGCCAGGTTGATATCCCTGCTTCCGGATAAATCATTTGGCAATGGATGTGTTCCGTCGCCTTCACTGTTCTTACCCACAACAAAGACATCTGCATCCCCTTCCCCGTCCCTGGCAAATGCAGCCACTTTTATGCTGCCAAGTTCCCGTACCAGGGGAATATCGTCTTCATTGACCAGGATGAAGTCTACTCCGGATTCAAGTCCGGTAGTGATCATTTGTTTCCGGTCATCCCAGTCCCCGGAATCTGCTTTTATCCATAATGTCTTATCAACGTTCACTTCAGTTCCTCCAGGGCTTTCTCCACACTTGTATTGTTATGCACTATCCTGGTGATTGCCCTGGTCATCTTTGTTGGATCGGGATGTTGAAATACATTTCTACCTATGGCGACGCCCCTGCCACCTGCATCCAGGCAGCCCCGGATCATTTCTAAAAACTCGGCATCGGTCTCGGTCTTGGGACCGCCTGCCATGACCACAGGGACCGGGCATCCGGCAACAACGTCCTTGAATGTGTCAGGGTCACCGGTATAGTTGGTCTTGATCACATCGGCTCCCAGTTCTGCCCCTGCACGTGCGGCATGTGCTACCAGTTCAGGGTCATTGGGATCGGCGATGTTCCTTCCCCTGGGATACATCATGGCCACCAGGGGCATACCCCAGAAGTCACAGTCTTCTGCTACGCTTCCCAGATTCTCAAGCTGGTTGGATTCTGTTTCGCTGCCTATATTAACATGAACGCTGACAGCATCCGCACCCAGTTTGATGGCCTCTTCTACAGAACAGACCTGTACCTTATCATTGGGATCGGGTCCAAGGGCAGTTGATGCACTCATGTGGATGATAAGCCCCACATCGGACCCATAACCCCTGTGTCCGTGCTTTGCCATGCCCTTCTGGAGTAGTACCGCATTGGCACCACCATCGGCAACCTTATCGACCATCTTTGGCAAATCTACCAGCCCGGTCACAGGGCCTACTGATATGCCGTGGTCCATTGGTATTATTACCATATTCCTGCTCTGCCTGTCCAATATTCGTTCTATTCTGATACTCTTTCCTATTTCTGACATTAGTTCACCTTATTATGTTAGTGTGTGACATAGTAGCACGATTCAATATATAAGGATATCGTTTTAAGTAATCGCTCATCCCATTAGCAACCTGCGAAATAATTATATAAAAGTTAGGCTTTATGAAGATGTGAATCAGGAAAATACTTTCCTGAAAAAAAAGAATGTCCTGTAAATTTCACATCATTCAATCTGGACAGATAATATGTGTTATTTACAGGATTTCCATATTTAAAATTTTCTACAAAACTCAAGTCGACTTTTAAAACACTTTCAAGCTTGATTTTTTAAGCCTTGGGTTTCGGAGCTTTTCTGGCTCTCACTTGTGCATCATACTTCTTGAGTCTATCTTGTTCTTCCTTAGAAACTTTAGATTCAGCCATTTTATATTCACCTCTTGTTCAATGTGTTCTGCCTGCCAGTTCTTATTGCCAGCATATAAGCACATTTAAGTTCCGCACCCAGTTCTCCACTGATCCTGGAAGCAAACCTATTATTAAGTTTTATCTAATTGTACATAAATATATGTGATAAATACCAGGATGGTTTTGGGTGCCCTAATAAAATAGATAATTCCACATTCAATTGCCCAGCATCTCGCTAAGGTTCAATTGCCTGGTATCCTTTTTAACCTGGAAGAAATCACTGGCAGTAGTGGTGACCTGCTCCCTGTATTCGGGCAGTGTATATATCCCCAGTCTCCAGTTATCCATATGTGCCTGCTCCAGGTTGCGTACTATGGGTGATGCCTCGTCCAGCCGTACCATCCTGCCGTTGAACACGATATTGGCCTTCATTTCAGTCATATCCGGCATCCCTGGTATATCCACCACCACATATCCGGCAGGTACGCCCGCTTCCTCTGCCAGTTCCTGCTCAAGTCGTTTTGGGCTGTTCCGGTAACGCTCCACCACTTCCATGTTTACCGATGCCAGGCTGGCATACAGTGAGCGCTTGAAGAGTTTACGTTCCCGTATCCTGACCATTAGTTCGGCAGCATAGCCGCCAGCATCCATTAACCGGGCTTCCAGCATGCCGTCATCCATGGATTGCAGCCCGGCAGTGTCCAGTGCCCCTTCGGAAATGGCAGCCTGGCAGGCTCGCAGCAACATGGTCTCTGCAATCCTGCTTACATGATGGTAATATACTGTAGGGTGCATGAAAAACCTGGACACCAATAAGCTTTCGCAAGCTTGCAGGCCCCCTGGTTCGATCACGAATTTTCCTTCATAGAATTTAAGGGAATGAATGAGTCTTTCCAGATCGATGACGCCGTAGGCCACACCTGTATAATGGGCGTCCCGTACCAGGTAATCCATACGGTCCATATCGATCTCGCTGTTTAGTACACTGCCGATCTGGGTCTCACCCCTGATGTGGGCGGTGATGTTGGATGGCTTGATCGAAAACTCATCCAGGATGGCTGCAAGTTCAGGCTGCCTGAGTATATGTGATATCTCATCATGCCCGTGCCTGGTATATTGCCTGAGCAGGTCTTCGGTGACATGGGAGAATGGGCCGTGCCCCACATCGTGCAACAGTGCAGCGACCCTGATCTCATCGGGTGTGTCATGGTCAATGTGCTCAAGTAGCTGACATGTCAGGTGATACGTGCCCAGGGAGTGCTCGAACCTGGTATGGTTAGCTCCCGGATAGACCAGATGTGACAGGCCGAGCTGGCGGATCCTGCGCAGCCGCTGCATCTGTGGTGTATCGATAATTGCCAGTGCCAGTTCATCCATTTCGATATAACCGTGAATGGGGTCCCGCACTACCTTCATGGTTAAGGAATTATATTTAAGGTAGATAAACATATGGAAGTTTATATGCATAAACAAGGAAAGTGATGCTTTTTTGCGGGTTCACTACAGGTTGAAAGAGACTATTGTAACACTGGGCGCTGAAAGGGAAGAGTATATCGAGATAGCCAGGGCTGCCATCCGCAAACAGCGAAGCCTCCTGGAGGGTTATATCAGCTCAGACCCATTTTTCAGGATCACACTTGAACCCTATGATGTGCCGGACTCTGCCCCTGATATTGTCCGCAGGATGGCAGGGGCATGCAGGTCAGTAGGCATCGGGCCCATGGGTGCTGTGGCCGGGACCATTGCATGGATGGCTGTGGAGGCCATGGTGGAGGCAGGAGCTACTTATGCCTTTGTGGACAATGGGGGGGATATTGCGCTTTTTACTGACCGGCCCCTGTTAATTGGTATATTTGCCGGCAATTCTTCCATAAAGGACCTGGGGCTTGAAGTGCAGCCAGGTGACGCTATCCAGGGCATCTGCACTTCATCGGGTACGGTGGGGCCGTCTATCAGTTTCGGGACTGCCGATGCCGCCCTTGTGGTATCCGGGGATGTCTCGCTGGCGGATGCGGCGGCTACGGCGCTGGGCAATGCTGTGCCGGATGAGGGCGAGCTTGAGGTAGCCTTTGATGTGGTCAGGGGAGTGCGTGCCATCCAGGGTGCAATGGTGATCAAGGATGACGGGTTTGCGGTATGGGGAGAACTGCCGAGGCTGGCCAGGGCCAGGATGAAGCCTGATTTTATTACACGGGGTTAGGTCATTTTTCTCTCTGTGATTGTACGTTATCAATACCGTTCAAAAAATATTATATATCATGAAGTTAAGTAATTAAATGAAGAAAAAAAATGTGAATTATTATATAAATGTAAATTTTATATTTACAATGTTGTGGGAGTGAGTTAATGTACAATAAATTTACTACTGAAATCCCCAGAATAGAGCTTTCAGAGTTCTGCAGGAAAAATTATATTCGTATCCTGTCAATTATTGATTCCCCCAGTCAATGGAATGGTATATCGGCTGATCATATCAATATGCTTGTTGAATTCGAACCGAACCGTATACCCGGGCTGATCAAATTGGGTAAAATCAAGATTGACTTGACATTACTGCTTGGGTGTAGTGTGGATGTTTGGACATCACCGGATATCAGTCATAGTTTCAAGCAGGAAGTAATAAGCTCTGCAGAACCGCTGTTTGCTTAGGGTTGATTTTTGGCCTGACCGGTCTGCTGTGTTATGGGGTAAGTAGTAGTTGGCAGTCAGTAATTAGGGCTTATGTTCGGAAGGTGAGTTTTTCTGTTCTGTTGACACATGATTATGCTAATCGTGTTTCAACTATTTATGCTTCAGCATATTATTAAATTGAGGAACGTGGGAAGGCTAATCTGCTGTGTTCGGGATAGGTACAGGAGTATCCATTTCGCTATGCTCACATGAATGTGCATTGTGAAAAAAAGCAATAAAATAAATTGAAGTCCCAATCGTCAACCTTATTAGGGAATACTGTAAAATATAATTAGCTATTATAATTCATGGTGGGTTAGAATATGGTTCGAATAGTCTGGACTTCAATGTTGATCATTTTATTAATGTCATTCTTTTGTGCCCCGGTGGCTTCTGCATTAACCGATGATGAAGTTATACATTTCTTCCTGAATGTCTATAATCCCCATGTGGATGAAATAATCCCTGAAATCCCTCTTATTGAATCTGTATTTGGCGGGCAGGTCATCCATATCATTATCGAAAAACCAGGGGAAAATATTGAGCTATCAGCAGTTACTGGTCCAGATGGATATATCACTGAATTGGAGAGCGGTGAACCTGAGAATCCCACACTTCGATTAATTTCGAATGAATCTGTAGTGCAAAGGATCAGGAACTCTGACGATCCGGTCGCAGAAACGAACGAAGCGCTTATAAATGGAGATATTTCTTACGAGGGAGTCGGCATCAAACAGGAGATTAGTGTTACTATTGTTAAAGTAGTCCATTTCTTTGCAGAACTCTTTAATGTAATTTGACTTGTGTATGTCACTGGTGCAGATAAGGTTTAGATTTATATCCGGATAAACTAATATGTAGATTTATGGCAATGATCTCTGCAAGGAAAAGGCTTGAATCAATAGAGAGTAATGTCCTGCCCTCTATGTTTGCCGGAAGAATAATAAAAGACGAAAAATGGCTAAAAAAAATACTTGGAAAAACCCTGCCTGATCTTGAAAAAAAGGCCATTAAGCTGGCATTGGAATGTAAGGAAGAAGGGGAATGCAGTGAAAATGAACAATTGTGCGATGAAACCAGGATCAGGGAATTATTCAAAGAGACTCGCTCAAAACTTGAAAAAGAATTTTTGACAAGAACACGTATGGATTAAGGTT
>PYCK01000082.1 GCA_009649835.1 Candidatus Methanocomedens sp.
TCAATAAGTTAAAACTGTTAAACGGAGCCTACTGGTTCGGGCTCATGTCAGATTATGACCAACACAACCCTAGAATGCTTCAGGTACTTGTCAGCCGCGGGGCTCTTGATTATAACCTGAACGATAAACATTTCACAAATAAGCACTCAGGCGATGAGAAATTTACATGCTATTGCGGCATCTGGGAATACAGGGACGGTAAGGTATCAGACCTGGTACATGACAGTTGTGACTGCACTGTAACCAAGGGCAAGTTCCTGTGTGTTACCGAATCCGGGTATGAGATCTCAATCACCAACTCATTCCCGGATTATGATATGATGGTTAAGAACAGGGATTTGGTAGTTACAAAGTTCAGGTCGGTCTCCTCGAAATTCAAAGGAGGATATATACAAAATCCACTGGTCAGTTATCCGTCGGGAATTGCCTACAGCGAGGATTTCGATGCCTATGCCCGCAACAGCAGGGGGTTCCAGCATTTCTATGCAAGTAAGATGAGCGACCTGTTCGCAACCTGTGATGGGGAATTATTCGGGCGGGATTTCCAGGGCAGTTTCTGGCTGGAGAGGGCACTGGGTTTTGGTTCCACGCTGCCGTGGAAGATCGTTATGGTCAATTTCAGCGACAGATCCAGGTTGTGGTACCGTTATTTCCCTTCAAAGTTCCTGAATTACGGCACACCACTTGAGTTCATTTTCGATGACATGGTCACAAAAAAGCGCTACCATTTCAGTGAAATGAAGTTTGAGTATACAGGCAGCAACCATGGACCCACAATGAAATTCAGTCCGGATATGGATACCATACATCTATCAGCCTCAGGCGATCATGGTGAAAAAATACGCCTTACTGCAAAGATACTGGACAGGCACCTATACAAATACGATGTGGCCAGGATAAAGTTCAACTACAACCAGCTCGTGCTCAAAGTAGAGGATATTGAAGCAATCGTGGATGGTACTGACCTGGTGCAGGGTAAGGAGCAAACATTGAGCTACGGTGAAGATGCCTATTTCAGCTTATAGGATGGCGTGCACTAGGCTGGAATGGACCGGAATGGTTCATTTCCCGAACCTGCGCTGGCGTTTCTGGTAATCCCTTAGGGCACGCAGGAAATCCAGTTTTCTTAAGTTGACCCAGCTTACATCAGTGAAATATATTTCTGAATATACTGACTGCCAGATCAAAAAATCAGCCAGGCGTTTCCCTCCCGAACGTATCACCAGGTCAGGTTCGTACTTGATAAGCAGGTGTTGTTCAATGGCAGACCCGTCAATATCCCCGGGTTTCAGTTTACCTGAGCGGACCTCGGACATGATCTCCCTGAATGCTTTTGTCAGTTCTTTTTTGCCGCCATATCCCAGGGATATGTTGATCTGCATACTCGATGTCCCACCATTTTTAACATTTTCAATCTTCCCATCAAATGACAGCAGGTCAATTCCGGCATCCACATCCTGCAATGTCTCTGTTAAACATGTTACCAGCTCATTGTAAACCTGACCCTTGATAGCGGTATCCAGGTCTATCAGGCTGACATAGATCGTGAGGATATTGATACTATATTTCCGGCACCATGTGATAAAATCAAGTATCCTCAGAGGAGAACGCTTCTCAAGCAGGTCACTTTCTGTAATGATAAGCACGATATGGGTGGGAAGTGAAGAATCATCCTTTCGTATAATCTTCTCAAGCCTTTGCTCATAGAGCCTGGAAAAGAATTTCATTGCATATTAGTAATACCTGTAGGATAAATTATTTGCCTTGTGGGGTTATCTAAATCTCTTGATACCAATGTCTGTTAAAGTCTGCAATGATGTGTCTTTCAAATATCTATTGTTATTCATACTGTTAGCCATACTGCTGCCCTTTTTCCCAATGATATACATTGTGGTTGCAATTATTCCCCTTTTAGTTGTCCTTTTATTGAAGTCCCGGCAACACAGTGCTCTTTCATCATCACTCTCTGGCATGTCACTGGGTGTATTGATTATAGGGTCCCTGGCCATTTTAATGGAGTATCTGGGGTACGAATTTCCGCTGTACATCATAGGTGCTTCTATTTCTATCACCTGTGCCGGTAGTGCGGCAGCATGCGTAATCCGTGTGAGGGGAGGTCGAAAACCTGAACTGGACGATAAGTTTATTTCAGCCACGTCAAGTATCGGCCTGATTGTGATCGGTGCATTAACAGCATGTGTAATGGCATACTGGATCATTGGCTGGCTTAATGTTAACATAACACTGAGCCAGTTGTTCTTCCTTGCGCTCATTGGTGCCGTGACAGGTGCACTGCTGGAATCCATCCCGTCCAGGACAGATAAGAACCTGGCAATGATACTGGGTTCGTTCATGATCATGTGGCTTTTTGCCAGTTTCGGGTATTATGTGAACTTTGACCACTTGTCAGCCACCTTCATCTTCTCATTATTTTTAGCATATCTGGCATACCGTTTTGATATTGCAGATGTGTCAGCTATGCTTTCGGCCACCTTGCTGGGTGTACTGATCATAGTGTTTACCAACTTCAACTGGTACCTGATACTGATCACATTCTTCCTGCTGGGGGGGGCTTTTACCAGGTACGGATATGATTATAAGCACATTATGGGGGTAGCGCAGGGTAAGGGAGGGGTCAGGAGCTATGAGAATGTACTTTGCAATTCTATTATTGCACTTATACTGGCCGTGGCCTATGGCATGTATCACGAGATTTATCCCCAGTTCGGTGCAGTGCTGATGTTCGCTTATCTTGGTGCAGTGGCAACGGCTACCGGGGACACTCTTGCAAGCGAGATAGGGGAGACATATCGGGGCAAACCTGTGATGATCACTAACTTCAAACCTGCCAAACCAGGGACAGACGGGGCGGTTTCCAGGCTGGGTGAACTGGTATGTATTGCCGGGTCTGTCATCATCGGTGTGCTGGCACTGGTGTTGGGTGTGATAGACCTGCCCGCTTCAGGTCCTACTACCTATGTTTTCTGGATGTTGATCGTGGTACTGGGCGGGTTTTTGGGTACTAATTTTGATAGCCTTCTGGGTGCTACTTTCCAGCAAAGAGGCTGGCTCTCCAATAGTGGGGTGAACCTTGTAGCTACAATGGGTGGCGCCTTTATATCAGGAGCCGCGTATTATATTCTGTCTGGGCATGTAGTGTAGAGGATATCACTCAGGCCTCCGGAGCCTGGAACCTGGGTTCGACTCCCAGCATGCCCGCTTACTCACCTGATAGTATTTCCCTGATGTCAGGGAGCAGGTCGGTTTCGACTCCCGGCATATCCGCTCATTTATATCTAAAAAGTTCCACTTCAGGTTAAATTTGAAAAAGAAAAAAAAGAACCCTTTGCAGGGCCAGAGTAGTTTTAAATTTTGTCAACTATTTCGATCTGGATCTTCTTTACGTTAGGTTTCTTGATCGTGTCTGGCATCCAGCTTGGTTTGTTCTTGGGAGCAGAAACCTCTTCTCTCCATCCTTCATACTGGTGGAGTTTCTTTGTACCTCTTTCCCTGAGAATGATAAGGTCTGGCTTCTTCTTAGTTCCCTTTCCCCTGTTAGCTGCTTTGAGGGCAGCTTGTCTGGGCTGTTTACCAGTAAACACTCCATGTTCATTGCCTTTCTTGTCTCTCAATACAAAATTTCTTGTTTCTGTCATAATCAATACCCCTTTAACGGTTTACTGTTACCGCCTATGTTTTTAAGTAATAGTATTTAAACCTATTTCATGAGTTAGGTCGAAGCATGTTGATTTTTCGTTATAGACTTTTTTCGCACCAGATATTTGCATCAATATATTCTCATTTACAACGTCAACTGATTGTGGTTTTAAATAC
>PYCK01000083.1:0-13406 GCA_009649835.1 Candidatus Methanocomedens sp.
ATTGTGGGACCGCCCTTACACTACAAAAAAATCGTTAATGTGCAATATTGCTGTAATACATACACTCATCCTTTGAAAATATAGGTATCTCGCAATTTTCGTCTGCAATACCATCCAGTCCCCTCACAACCACTGCGGGAATTCCCTCACCTGCCTCACCCATGATAAGCTGCGCCGCAGATACCAGGTTGTCAGCCGTAGCCTTGCTGGTAATAGTAAGCTCCTTCCCGAACAGGTCCTTTGACCCCCGTGCATCCTCCACAGGACGCAGGCCCGAACAACCCAGTGCTATCCCCACACACCCGAGCCGCATAGGCTGCGTACGGCTGTCACCCACAATGACACCCAGGCGGCAGCCAAAGGCTTCCTCAAGCTGCTTTTTGATACGATCAGCACTTGATGCCGGGTCCTCAGGCAGCAGCACCACACAGTCAGGTGGTGCGTTTGAACCATCGATTCCGGCGTTGGGCGACAGGTTACCCTTAGTAATAGTGAGTACTGCACCAGGCACGCCTCCGATTATCTCATCGCACTCCCCAAGTATCAACTCCATTTCCCTGGGGTCAACAGCATACTTTAGCCCCAGTTCACTGGCTTTTTTCCCCACCTCAACATCATTCAGGTCAAACAGCCTGCCTTCGGCAGTGGCCACAGCCGATTCGGCCAGCACCACAATATCGTCGTCCATGATGGTCATACCGCTTTCCCTGATAGAGCTTATGAGTACGCCCCCCATATCATCGCCCGGCTCTATCAGCGGCGTCTTTATCCCGAATAATTCAAGTTTATCTGGCATGACCATCCATCTCAGTTACTATTATTCCTATTCCTATTATTCCCATCAAGAAAATCATGCATAATTGTAAGGGCGCAGAAATCCCCGCACATCGTACACGGTCCTTTTTCAGGACACATGCCTGATGCCTTTTCAGGCTCGATGGCATACTGCATCTGTCCGTCCCAGTCCATGACCGCCCTATGTTTTGCCAGTTCCCTGTCCTGTAGTCTGGCATCGAACTTGATGGAATCACCAATATGTGCGGCAATGCGAAATGCCACCAACCCTTCCTTCACATCGTCCACCGTAGGCAGCCTCAGGTGTTCAGAGGGTGTGATATAGCACAGGTAATCCGCACCCGCACCCGCAGCCATGGATGCACCCACTGCCCCTGCAATGTGGTCATAGCCTACAGCCACATCAGTAGGCAGCGGTCCGGCCACGAACAACGGGAAATCCCCGGCATCTTTGTGGTATCTGACGTATCCGGCCACCTCTGATGCACGCACATGCCCACCCATACCTTCCACAATTACCTGGACCCCGGCCTGGTTTGCCTGCCTGGCCAGTCTCATGTTTGTCAGCATCTCCTGGTGCTGTGGAGAATCGGGTGCATCGTGGATGCAGCCGCTGCGCATAGTATTGCCCAGGGATAGTATCACATCATTCTCCTTCAGGGTTTCCAGGATATGATCAAAATTATCTATGAAAGGGTTGCCGCATTCATTAGTAAGCATGTAGATACTGGTAAAAGAGCCGCCTTTCGATACCATACCCATGATACGGGGATGGCCTTTTAATTTCTCAATGCAGTCACGCTCTATACAGTGCAGGACCACAGAGCTGACGCCTTCATCGACCTGCTGTTGGATATTATCCAGCAGGTGGTCTTCAGTCATGGAGTAGATACCCTGTTGGGCCACTGACTGGTAAATGGGTACTGTGGTTACAGGCAGGGTGGTATGCCGGTAGATGGAACGCCTGATTGCGGGTATGTCCCCGCCCATTGACAGGTCGGTCAGGGTATCAGCTTTGTATTTCTCTGCCACCATGGCCTTTTCAAGTTCTTCTTTCGGGTCGATCATTGCACTGGAAGTGCCGATGTTCACATTGACCTTGGTGGTGGCACCCTTGCCTATTGCCACTGAGGCCAGCCCCCGGGTCATTATTACCAGACTACCCTCTGCCACCCGGGCACGGATCACTTCAGGGTCGATACCTTCACAAGACGCCACATCTTTCATCTGTCTGGTAATAACGCCATTTTTTGCCAGTTCTACTTGTGTTTTCCCGTTTTCCATAAGTCTCACTTATTATTCGTCTCAATTACATTCTTTTAAAAATAGAAATTCAATCCAGGCCGCACATTTCAAGCAGCCGCCTGGTATTCCCATGTCCGCCTATCGGCATGATATGTATGCCCTGGCAGTTGGTCCTGATATCAGCTATGGTCTTTGCCGCAATTCTCATTCCTTCTAATGCGGGATCTGCCGCTGCTTCCATTCTACTGATTGCTTCATCCGGTATCTTTACACCCGGTATCTTCTCGTTCATGAACCTGGCATTTTGTGCGGACCGTAAAGGTATGATACCGGCAATGATCGGTATTCCTGTATGTCTGGCAGCATCTGCGAACTCATTGAACACCGCCGCATCGAATACTGCCTGGGTCTGGATGAACCTGGCTTTGGCCAATACCTTCTTGTTAAGCTTGAATAATTGCGGCCCAAGCGGCCTGGCACCCGGATTTGCCACTGCACCGGCGCATAGGGAAGTGGGACTGTCAAGGGGCTTGTCCTGGAAATCTGACCCATTGTTCATTTTTTCAATAAGCTGTAACAACTGCACAGAATCCAGGTCAAACACCGGTTTTGTTGAAGGCATGTCACCCATGGTCGGGTAATCACCTGACATGGCCAGTATATTGTGTATCCCAAGCGCATGGGCCGCCAGCAGGTCAGACTGGAGTGCCAGCCTGTTACGGTCCCGGCACGTCATGTGCATAATGGTCTCAAAACCCATCTCCCCAAGTTTGTGGCAGAGCACTATTGGTGACATGCGCATCATTGATCGCTGGTTATCTGTGACATTCACGGCATCCACCAGTCCCTGCAGTAGTCTGGCCCCGGCCAGGGCACCTGAAATGTCAGTACCCCTGGGCGGACTTACCTCGGCAGTAACTACGAATTTCCCTGATCCCAGTACATCAGCAAATCCCATCTTACAGCCTCCTGTCATGGTTCACGGGCGGTCTTATGCCATCCATTAACTGCAGCATACCCCTGCTTTCCAATATCTCGTATATCTTCGCCCAGATGCATTCACGCTCCCCTACCTCGCAGTCTCCATCAATAGAGCCGCCGCAGGGTCCGTTCACCTGGGATTTCGGGCAGCCCGATTTTGGACACAATCCTGCATAGAGCCCCACATTACAATCCCCGCACATGACGCAAAAATTCTCTAAGGTCTCATCCTTTAGTGCACTTCCAAGAGATGTAGTATCCAGGCCGGGCAGTACGGGTTTGCCAGAGATACGGCCCAGCAGTGATACACCTGCACCGCAGCTCATTACCAGCAGCATATCGGCCTTATCCAATGCCGGATATTCCTCGACCAGGCTGTCCCAGGATTCAGTGCTGCAAGCATGTTTTACAATCTTTCCATCCAGTACATCCAGGCCGCTGCGCTGCAATTGTGCTGTCATCATGCTGACCTGCGCCTCACCCCCTGTGCGTATCTTGCGGGCGCATATACCGCAGCCAACCACGCATATACTTAGATCAGGGAACATCTCTACCATACTGAGTATTTCTTTAATGGGTTTAGGTCGTGTGATTATCATATTATTTACCCCATTTATCCGTACCTATAAATGGTGTCATTGAACCGCTGCAGGGCGGTTCGGACCAGTCCGGCTATCACAGGCAGGTCCCTGGCCTGGCATTCCAATTTTGCAGCTAAGCGTTTTAACTGAAGTTCAGTGCCCATCAAAATAAGGTCAACGCAATCTGTTTCATGTGATACGGCATCCCTTGGCAGGGCGGCATCGCACCCACGGGAGAGGGCTTCCTGCTTGATTATCAGGGCTTCCGTAGTAGTGACATTGTTAATTTTAAGCACCCGGCACACGGTCTTATCCTTCATCACCCTGCCGCCTGTACCTGTGGCACCTATCCTGTTAAAATATCCTGGTGCATCCTTTGCACTGGTAATATCCAGTACTTCAATAGAGTAATTATCCATTGCTTTAGCAGAGTGATTATCCAGTGCTTCAATAGAGTGATCTGGTTTTCCGGCTGTGATATTGCGTCCCTTTATAGCTTCTGCCACCCGGATGGCATCAACAGTACCTGCCACATCATGGGTCCTGATAATATGTGCACCTTTATAGACAGCAATAGCAGTAGCTGCAATGGAACCCATAAGTCTGTCAGCGGGCGGCTTATCCAGCACCTCGCCTATTAACGACTTTCTTGAGATGGCTGCCAGCACAGGTTTGCCAAATACCTTCAGGCGTTCCAGCTGGTCAATTGTCTCGAAATCATATATCGGTACTTTTTCCGGCACCCATTTCCCGATAGCCGGGTCGATGATGATCTGCTCAGGTGCTATACCGGTATCTTCAGCTTTTTTAATTATCCTATCCAGTGATTGCATCACAGCATCCATACCTATCACGTCACCGGGCACCCTATCTGATGCCATGACCACAACAGGACAGCCGTATTCATGGACAACCTCTGCCATACCAGGGTCAGCGGTCAGGCCGCTCACATCATTAATAATACGTGCTCCCATCTCAAGTGCATCGCGGGCCAAATCAGCGCACTGGGTATCCACTGAAATGGGCACGTCCACGTTACCAGTGAGCTGTTCCAGTGCCGGGATAAGACGTTTGCGTTCTTCTTCCTTTGTGATCTTATCAGCCAGGGGCCAGGTGGAGCGCGCACCCACATCAATGAAGTCGGCACCTTCTGCCACCATCTGCTCTGCTACAGGAACTACATTTCCTTGTTCGGTCACTGACCCTTTGTAAAATGATTCACGACTCAGGTTTATTGCGCCCATGATGCGCACCGGATGTGCATCTCCCACTGTAATACCTGCAATAGTCGTGTCAACTACCATACAACTACCTTGATTATTATACTATTTTCCGGTTATTCTATCCGATCATCCTGATAACCTGTGCGCGGATTCCAGTGTATGCTGCAGCAGGATAGAAATTGTCATGGGACCTACACCACCAGGGACCGGAGTGATCAGTGATACCTCTGGCAGCACAGCCTCGAAATCCACATCTCCCACTACTTTGCCGTCCTTCTGGCTTATACCAACATCAAACACTACTGCCCCCTTTTTCACCATATCAGCCTTGATAAGATGGGGTACCCCGGTGGCAGATATCAGGATATCTGCCTGCGTAGTGTACCTTTTCAGGTCATCGGTATAGACGTGGCAGACCGATACCGTAGCATTGCGGTTTAATAGCATAGCTGCCATAGGTTTTCCTACGACATTACTGTGCCCGACAATGACCGCATTCTTGCCTTCCACTTCAACCCCGTATTCTTCCATGGCACGGATGATACCTTTGGGGGTACAGGGGACCAGGCCTTCGTTGCCTATAAGCAACTGTCCCATGTTCACCGGATTGAAACCATCTGCATCTTTTTTTGGTGCAATGGCCTCCATGGCTGCCTGTGCATCCAGGTGGGGCGGCAGTGGGAGCTGGACCAGTATGGCATGGATATCGTCCCTATTATTCAGGGAGTGTATCAGTGCTGTCAATTCTTCCTGGCCGGCATCGGCGGGCAGGGTATGGTCCTCTGCATGGACACTGGCCCGTTCACATGCCTTATGCTTTAACCTCACATACATTTTGGAGCCCTCATCGTCCCCCACCAGTATGGTGGCCAGGCCCGGAGTGATGCCTTTTGAGCTTTTTAGTTCTGCTACCCCTTTAGCAACCTCCTGCTCTATTTTCTTTGCCAGGGCACGCCCGTCTATTAGCTTATTACCGGATTCCATTCTTACCACATACCACCATATACTTCATGTATAGATAGGATAGATTGGGAATTGCCCGCACAACTTCTTCATATTCTGCTTTACTGTAATGAGTGTGTTCTCATCATCTATATGTTTCAACACGTTATCGATGTTCTCTGAAATGATCTGTATCTGGGGTTCCTTCATTCCCCTGGTGGTGATTGCAGGCGTACCCAGCCTGATACCACTGGTTACAAATGGACTGCGGGTCTCAAAGGGTATGGTATTCTTATTTGCTATGATACCTGCCTTGCTAAGTGCTGCTTCTGCTTCCTTGCCTGTAATACCGGTTTTGGTCAGGTCAACCAGCATCAAATGGGTATCTGTACCGTCGGAGACAATATTGTGCCCCATATTCATCAGGTCTGCAGCCATTTTTTTTGCATTGACCACTATCTGCGCCTGGTAATCCCTGAACTCCCGGGTCTGGGCCTCTTTAAATGCCACAGCTTTGGCCGCAATTATGTGCATGAGCGGGCCGCCCTGGATTCCGGGAAATACGCTCCTGTTAATGTCTTTTGCATATTCTTCTTTGCACATTATCATGCCGCCCCTGGGACCGCGCAGGGTCTTATGTGTGGTCGTGGTCACGAAATCAGCATGTGGGATGGGACTCTGGTGTACGCCTGCCACTATCAGGCCTGCAATATGTGCAATGTCTGCCAGCAGGTAGGCACCCACCTCATCTGCTATATCCTTAAATGCGGTAAAGTCCAGTTCCCTGGGATATGCGCTGGCACCTGCCACTATCATCTTCGGTTTGTGTTCCTTTGCCATTAGCATCAGTTCATCGTAATCAATTGTCATGGTCTCCCGGCTCACACCATAGGGCACTATATTATACAGCTTGCCGCAAAAGTTCACAGGACTGCCGTGGGACAGGTGACCGCCATGGGACAGGTCCATACTCAGGATGGTATCGCCGGGATTGAGTACTGCAAAATACACAGCCATATTGGCACCTGAACCCGAATGGGGCTGGACGTTCACATGCTCGGCACCGAACAGGTCAGCTGCCCGTTCTATTGCCAGGTCTTCTGCTACGTCCACGAACTCGCATCCGCCGTAATACCGCTTGCCAGAATAGCCTTCTGCATATTTATTTGTCATTATACTGCCCTGGGCTTCCATAACTGCCCGGCTTGTATAATTCTCTGATGCTATCAGGTTGAGCTTGTATTCCTGCCGCTCGGATTCATTTTTCATAGCTTCTGCAATTAAAGGGTCCACTTCTGAAATATATGACATGTTATGTTATTCTCCTGACTGGGATTATTGTGATGTGTGTTATGATTAAATTTATTCAACGATCCTGACCTTATGTCCTTCAATAGTTAGCTTTCCCCTGGCAAATAATCTTACTGCTTCCGGGAATATCTTATGTTCCTGTTCCAGTATCCTGGACGCAAGGGTATCCTGGGTATCATCCTCAAGTACAGGGACACATTTTTGTATGATGATCGGGCCTGTATCCACACCTTCATCAACGAAATGAACTGTGCAGCCGCTCACTTTCACCCCGTGGTCAAATGCTTGCTGCTGGGCGTGCAGTCCAGGGAAGGAGGGCAGCAGTGCAGGATGGATATTGATCATCCTGCCTTTGAATGGATCTAATAAAGTAGGGCCTACTACGCGCATGTAGCCTGCAAGCAGGACCAGTCCGATATTATATTCTTCAAGGAAGTGCAGTATCTTACTTTCGAATCCTGCCTTGTCAGGATAACTGGCCGGGTCTACAAAAATAGCATCGATACCGTGGTTTTTCGATCGCTCCATTGCATAGGCATCTTTTATATCACTGATGACCAAAGAAACAGATGCGTTGGGTATAGTACCATTTTCAATATTATCAATGATGGCCTGTAGATTTGAACCTCTGCCAGATACCAGGACTGCAATGTTGATATGGGTGTTGTTCATACACTTAACTTCCTATTGTGAAAGCAATATAAAGGCTTTTATTTTTGGGCATCTGGATAGATAACAGGAGAATCCTTAAGATTTTCTGAAAATCAGGTGTTTTTCAATCAATTTTATGTAACATTGAGGAATATCAGATAAAAAAGGTGTAAATAACAATGTCAGATAATAATACTATCACAGGCGATATGAATATCCAGGATATCGTATCAAAATATCCCCAGACCCTGAGTGTTTTTTTCCAGTACGGGCTTGGTTGTATAGGTTGTCATGCATCTTCATATGAGAGTCTGGCCGAAGGTGTCATGATGCACGGCATAGACCTGGATGCAATACTTAAGGACCTCAACGAGCTTATAGCAAAGATCGATGCAGAAAAGGAACAATAAGCTCAAGAAAAAGCTCACATAGTTCGCATTTTCTAAGCCTACTGGAAAGTATATACTTTCCTATACGTTAAAAAAGACAACATTTTCGGGTCGTGTGGATAGGTTACCGAAAATAATGCTCAATTTAACCGCATGCCAATCTTTATTATTCTTTAAAATAAAACCTCATTCAAATGAAACGCATAATCCTCATGGTATCAGGTAAGGTGCAGCAAGCAGGATACAGGGACCGGGTGGTTGGAATAGGCAAAAACCTCGCCCTGTCCGGTTATGCTGAGAACCTATCCGACGGCAGAGTAAAGATTGTGGCAGAAGGAAATGAAGAGGTGCTTGAACAACTAACTGCCACCATCAATATCAAGAATACTCTTATCAATGTAGAGAATGTGGAATCTTCTGACTGGGAAGCTACCGGGGAATTTTCAGGCTTTTACAAACTTGTAAAGGAAGGCGAGACAGATGAGCGTCTCGACACTGCCGCCGACCTGTTAAAGGAGTTAATTGGTGTAACGAACAACGGCTTTAGTACACTAAACAATACAATGACCTCCGGATTCAATAAATTAGCACTTGGACAGGACAAAATACTTGAAAAACAGGATAGAATGCTTGAAAAACAGGATTCAATGCTTGATAAACAAGATTCAATGCTTGAAAAACAGGATTCAATGCTTGAAAAACAAGATTCAATGCTTGAAAAACAAGATACCAGTATTGATATTCTGGAAAAAGTACACGGCGACACGTCTGAAATCAAATCTACCTTATCAAGAATAGAGGTGGATGTGAAGGACACAAGATATAGCCTTTCATCTTATATTGAAGAGAAACATCNGAAGCTGGAAGGAGAAATAGCTGAAATAAAGGCAACGCTTGTGAAGATACAGGCTTCCGGTTAGTCTGTCAGGTGTCAGGTAGAGCAATTACTACCTGTATGTTCTACAATTCCCTGTACACTTTCTGCAGCAGTAGCGCATCCCCCTCCAGGTTGGGGCTCTCACAGATCACTATACCCTTAATGTCATACTCCTTCCAGGCCCTGACCAGCCCGTGATAGTCCATATCCGACTCCTCCAGCACAAGGTGTTTCTTCTCCCCCTTGGGTCCGTATTCGATACCCGATACATGGATATGCATATTATCAAGGCCTTCCCGGCCCAGGTAATCCTCCACCATATCAAGTATCTGGCAGAACTCCTCGTACGAGTTCAGTGCCCCCTCTCTTGCATGCATATGTGAGAAATCCAGGCATGGCATTACACCTTCCAGTTCAGCACTCATCTCAAGTAGCTCAGTCAGTGTACCGAACTGGGAGGCTTTGCCAGTAGTCTCAGGACGCAGTAGTACGTCAATCCCCTCATCTTCTAGCTGGGCAGCCATTTCAAGCAGGTGTGTCTTCACTATACCGTAAACCGTATCAGAAGAGTCACCATGATAAAACGCCGGATGGAACACTACACCTCTGGCTTTGAATATATTACCTATACGGACCGAGTCCAGGATACGTTTCCGGCTGGCATCGACCTTCTCAGTTTCCCTGGAATTGAGGTTGATGTAATACGGTGCATGGACGCTTAGTGCCACATCCATTTCAATGGCAGCCTGCCCTACCTTTTTTGCGGTCTCCGCTCCCATTCTCACTCCCCTGACAAACTCAACTTCCATGCAGTCCAGTCCAATCTCCCGCACCCGTTTTATACCTGACAGGGTATCCCTTTTTGAGGCACTTATAGGTGTGCCCGCNGTCCCGAATCGTAACATAGNNTTATCTTTAAGGGCTGACCATATATGATTGTTTTTCACTTCACGGTTCAACGGACAGAATATGGATGTGAGAATATGATGATGATAATAATGTTAATGAGAAATATTTATATAGTATAATGTATGTACTATACATTGGACAGCACTTATCTTCCTATTCCCACACAAACATAACTCAAAAAGTCTGTCCACCTTTTTTTCTATAACATATAAAATATGACTTTGTATACTCAAGTTAATTCTGGCAAAAGCGAGGATTTGCTTGTCAGAAAACTTTTTGAACTGATGAAAGGGGATTAAACATCGATCAGTAAGCAGAAAGTTTAATGTCGATGCAGAAACGAAACAGGTATTTCCGCAATTATGTCAGATATTTTCAACAAACTTCACCCTCGCCTCCAAGCTGTTCTTTCATCAATGGGGTTCACCCGGCCAACCGAACCGCAGGTACGCACTATACCAAAACTGCTAAAGGGTGATAACCTGCTGCTCATCGCACCCACGGGCAGCGGCAAGACCGAGAGTGCCATACTTCCTGTGTTCCACCACATCCTCAACAGGAATGAAGAGGGGCGCAGCGGAATATCGGCGCTGTACATAACGCCGCTTCGGGCACTGAACCGGGATATGCTGGCCCGGCTGGAGGTAATGGGTACCCAGCTTGATATAGATGTCCAGGTGCGGCATGGGGATACTTCCAAATACCAGCGGCAGAAGCAGAGCAAACACCCGCCCGATGTACTTATCACCACCCCTGAAACCCTGCAGATCATGCTAACAGGCAGCCGGTTACGCAAGAACCTGGAATCGGTACAGTATGTGGTAGTGGATGAAGTACACGAACTGGCAGCCAGCAAGCGGGGTGCCCAGCTGTCCATCGCACTTGAACGGCTGGTCGAAGTGGCAGGTGAGTTCCAGAGGATAGGGCTGTCTGCAACAGTGGGCAGTCCCGTGACAGTAGCCCGCTTCCTGGCAGGTTCGAACCGGGAGGTAGGTATAGTGGAGGTCTCCATCTACAAGGACCTGGAGTTCAATGTAGTGACCCCACAGGTCACACCTGCCGACCGGACAAGTGCACGCAGCCTGATGTGTACACCTGAAATGGCATCGCACCTGAGAGTGATAGGAGACATCGTGGAATCACATATTTCCACCCTCATTTTCGTAAATACCAGGGAAGCTGCCGAAGCCCTGGGTTCCAGGTTCAGGATGCTGGAAAGGTCCATTGGTGTGCATCACGGCTCCCTGTCCAAGGAAACCAGGATCGAGATGGAGGATATGTTCAAGTCCGGCGGCCTGAAGGGGCTTATCTGCACCAGTTCGATGGAGCTTGGTATAGATATCGGGGACGTGGACCATGTGGTACAGTACATGTCACCCAGGGAAGTGTCCAGGCTCATCCAGAGGGTGGGCCGGGCAGGACACCGCATACATGAGACCTCAAAAGGGACTATTATTACCACGTTTCCGGATGACGTGGTCGAGTCATGGGCCATCATCCACAGGGCGCACTCAGGAATGATAGAGGAGACGCTTATCCACGAGGGTTCGACCGATACGCTGGCAAACCAGATAGCAGGTATGGTACTGGACTTCGGGGAACTGGACAGTAAGCGCATACATGACATTGTGACAAGGGCATATCCTTACCATCATATCACCCAAGAACAGGTAGATGCGGTTTTACAGCAGGTGGGGGACAACCGGCTGGTGTGGCATGAAGAAGACGGTCGTGTAGGGCGGCGGCGAAAAAGCTGGCAGTACTATTATGCCAACCTCTCCATGATACCTGATGAAAAGAAATATGATGTACTGGATATTGTCAGCGGCAGGCCTGTGGGTGCACTGGATGAGATATTTATTGTCAATTTCATAAAACCCGGTGCGGTGTTCATTGCCAGGGGTGAAATGTGGCGGGTGATGGAGATACTGCATGACAGGCAGCGCATCAAGGTGGAGCCGGTACGCGACCCTGGCGGTGAGATACCTTCATGGGTGGGCGAGGAGATCCCTGTGCCCTTTGGAGTGGCTGATGAGGTTAGCAGTATCAGGGCAGGAATAGGAAGTAAGATCGGAGCGGGACTGACCGATGATGAGATCGCCAGGGACCTGATGGAACAGTTCCCCACTGACAGGGCTACAACTATGAGCGTGGTGGATATCATCCGCAAACAGGTGAATGAAGGGTTTGCAGTGCCCACGCAGGATACCATTACAGTGGAAGATGCCAAAGGGTCTGTAATAATCAATATCTGCGGGGGCCATAAGGTCAATAATACTATTGGCGGAGTACTTACTGCCCTGCTTTCTGCCAGGCTGGGCACAAGTGTTGCAATGGAGATAGACCCTTACAGGATCAAACTTGACCTGCCTGCAAGGATCAGGGCAGCAGATGTGGTCAGGCTTATAATGGACCTGGACCCTGCTCATGTGGAACCTATTATCGAGATGTCTTTAAAGCACACTACTTTTTTCAAGTGGAAGATGATACAGGTAGCCAAAAAGTTCGGTGCCATCAATACGGATGCCGATTATGAGCGGATAAGCCTGCAAAGGTTACTTGATGTGTACGAGGGCACGCCCATGTATGGCGAGGCTGTGAGGGAGATATTCCAGGATAAGCTGGACATTGGAAGGACAGTTGATATAATCGGGCGCATTGCTGCGGGTGAGATACTACTGGCGGCAGGTAAGGCAAGTCCCATCGGCATATCCGGTTTTGTGGGCGGCAGGGACCTGGTGTCCCCGGCAAGGGCTGATGCTTCCATCATCGAGGCACTGAAGCAGAGGATAATGAACGACAGGGTGATCCTGTTCTGTGTAACCTGTAAGAAGTGGGTCTCAAGAACCAGGGTATCCCGTGTGCAGGAAATACCTGAATGCCCTTTGTGTGAGAGCAGGATGATCGCTGCCCTGAAGCCCTGGGAGGAGGAGGAGATCAAGGTGTTTAAGATTAAGGAGAAGACTGCTGATGAGCTGAAACGGGCACGCCGGGTCTACAGGAACGCCAGTCTGGTACTGTCCCACGGCAGGACTGCAGTCATTGCCCTGGCGAGCAGGGGGCTGGGACCTGAGACTGCATCCAGGGTGATAAGGAAGATGCGCAGGGATGAAGATGGGTTCTACCGGGATATTCTGGAGGCTGAAAGGAATTATGTCAGGACAAAGAGGTTCTGGGATTAGTTTGTTCGTATGGTCACAAACTTTATTGTTATTGAGTGTATAATATAGTATTGTATTAGCCGTATTATTTCTTCAAAAACAACTTCGTAACACGTTTTCTATCCTCCTATACTTGAAAATGTGTTTTTCACCAAAATCCAATACGGCTATTACAATTAATAACAAGGTGGCTATCTTTTTGATATATATGATGTTTTAGTTTATCTATCACAAATTGATAAAACTAATCTACATAAAACGATCCACTGAAACTGTCCAAGTATTACCTTCCATGATTAACTTGTCGTGACGCTAAGGCGACAGATCAAATTAGAATGGGG
>PYCK01000083.1:13416-16173 GCA_009649835.1 Candidatus Methanocomedens sp.
ATACTGGAGTAGAATGATGCCAACGTTTTTATATCTCATTATTGTAATTTAATATTGGAGGTGAAAGTATGCTTTGTATACTATGGTTCGAGTGGGCTCCAGAGAATACGTCAAAAGTTTTGGAAGTTTGGAAACAATTCAAATATCCTGCTGAGGTAAAAGTGATAAACAGGTATCTCATGATAGGTAGGCATATCTCAGTGGCAATATTTGATGCCCCAAATGAGGAAGCAATTTTAAAGGTAACACATCCATTCTGTGAATTTGGCGTGCCCCATGTAACTCCTGCAATACCGCTTGAAGAAGCACTGGAAATGATGGAGAGGATGTAAAAAAAATATTTTTTAATATTTTCATTATGTTGTTGTGGTAAATTTACCACCTCAACATCTTTTTTTTGGATATCCCCAACATTTTAGTGATATCATGGAAGCAATTAAGAGTAACCTAAATAATGGGGTTGTTGAGGGAATGAATAATAAAATCAAGACTGCATTCAAAAGATCATACGGATTCAAGACTGAAAAATATCGAAATACGATGATTTACTTAGTTGCTGGTAAATTGGATTTACCCACACGATGTTAAAGAGAAACAAGGCGATTTAAAAAAGAAAAAGGTGACGATTTGGGATATTCAAATCGTCTTAGCCCATTTTCAAGCTTGTCATTAGGCTTTCATCATTTCTTCTATCTGGCTTGTTGACAGAACAGGGTACGTCTTGAACGTGGTGAGTGGTGAGTACTTCATTGTCTCCATATGGATCTCCTGTTCAGTTCCTTCACGGATGACGTATCCTCCGAGTCCGCCAGCAAACATTCCAAACTCCAAAGTCTTGCCGGTTTTTAAGTCATCCTTGATCATGTTCACCAGCATAGTATAATATCGGATTTGCTCTTCAGGACTATCAGGTATTCTGGTCGTATCCATCTCCCAGAGTGTTAGAAACTTTGCCATGTTTTCCACCTCCCTTTTGCTTATTACTGATTCGTATATTGCCCCATACAATTCAAAGTGTCCGAAGTACTTATAATCTTTCCAAAATATGCGCGCCTAATTTTCAGGTTTTAAGAAGGTTTTTTGGAATCCTATCACTTTTCCGAGCATGAACCTTCTATCGTCTGCAGTAACCTATACCCCAAACAAATGTAACAAGGCCTGTATATATCGATTTCAAGGAATATCTCCTCCCCCACATTCTACAATACACAAATAAGCTGAATTATACAATATTCCATTAATATCCCCCTCTCACATCCACCACCCTCTGAGCCTTCCCCGCAGTCCTCGGAATAGCCCCCCTCTCAACCAGTTCCACCACAGTCCTGAGATTAAGCACAGCCTTCAGCCTATCCTCCACACAACACTTCAGGTCTCCCAGGTCCTTAAGCTCACCAGTAAAACCCCTTTCCATCAACTCCACCTTAATGTGAATCTCATCCAGCTTATGCCGCTTACGATCAATAAGCACCTGGAACTGGTCGCCAACCTCGGGAATGCCTACCAGCACACTCTCTATCTGTGAAGGGAATACATTAATACCCCGCACAATCAGCATATCATCAGTCCTGCCCACAACCTTATCCAGCCTTGTATGGGTACGCCCGCACAGGCATTCATCCTCCATGATACTGGTAATGTCACCGGTACGGTAGCGTATCAAAGGCATGGCCTGCTTGGTCAGCGAACTCAGCACCAGTTCCCCCTTCTCCCCCGGTGCCACACTCTCCCCATCAGGGTCCAGTATCTCTACAAGGAAATGGTCATCCCATATATGAAGACCGTGCTGTTCCTGGCATTCGAAAGCCACGCCTGGTCCGAACATCTCAGACAGGCCGTAGGAATCATAGGCCTTGATATCCAGCACATCCTCCAGTTCCAGCCTGGTATTGGCAGACCAGGGTTCGGCACCGAAACAACCAGTCCTCAACGACAACCGGTCAACCATATCAAGTTCCAGGGCCGTCTCTGCCAGGTACAGGGCATAGGAAGGGGTGCAGTGCAGGGCCGTAACCCCGAAGTCTGCCATCATCTCAAGCTGGTGGCGGGTATTGCCTGTACCGCTGGGTACTGCAGTGGCACCGATACGCTCGATACCGAAATGTATCCCCAGGCCCCCTGTGAACAATCCATAATTAACAGCATTCTGGAATATATCTTCAGGCCCGATACCTACCATTGTAAAATTCCTTGCCATCAGGTCGCTCCAGGTCTCGATATCAGAGGCAGTGTAACCCACCACCGTGGCCTTGCCGCTGGTACCGCTGGAAGCGTGCAGCCGCACCACATCCCGCATGGGTGTGGCGAACAGGCCGAACGGGTAATTGTCACGCAGGTCGGCCTTACTGGTGCATGGAAGTTTGCTGATATCGTCAAGGCTGCTAATGTCATCGGGCTTGATCCCTGCAGAGCCAAATGCCTGCCTGTAGAAAGGTACGTGCTCATAAACGTTCTTAACCACATTTTTTAGCCGCTTTAACTGCAGTGCCTTAATCTCACTCCCGGGCATTGTTTCATACTTGGGCTGCCAGTATTTCATTGAGCATCATTTTATCTGGTTATTTAAAGTATTTTTCATATTGGTGCGACAAATACGGTTTCCCGTAAATTCAGGTGACTTTTTAATTTATTCTGGATAAATGGATCATGGCAAAAAAGATTCACCGCAGAGGACGCAGAGAGGCGCAGAGATGTGTTGTTTTTCTCTGCGTGCCTCTGCGCCCTCTGCGGTTTTCTGAATAGTCCCAGTAAAAAGTC
>PYCK01000084.1:0-12469 GCA_009649835.1 Candidatus Methanocomedens sp.
ATTCCTACCAAAGTTTTCACTTGATCAATTTGTATTCTTAGGTATTTTTTCAATAATATTTTATATATTGGGTGTCAGATTGAAGCACAAAAAAAAAGAAAAAGAAGCGGAGACAATATGAAAAACATCAACACTGCACGGATATTGTTATTATTTATACTAACGTGTAGTGCAGGTGCTGTTGTGGTTCAGGCACAAAATTATACTGTGATAATGAACTACGGTCAGACACCGTATCAACTCGGATACTTAAGTCAGGGAAATGTCACAGGCTGGACCTGGTGGGATACTGACGGCGGGATGCAGCAAAAAAACCTCATTCTGGTAAGTATTTTGGAGAATGCCACACCAGTCAGCGGCCTCTCACCACCTTCCTGGATACAAGACAGTCCAGAGAGCCACATAGGAGGTCATAGCTGGAAAGCAGGGGAAGGTATACATAGCTGGCATTATCTCGACAACCATAATACATCCGGGACTCCCCTGGAGGATATTGTCTTATCAGGATCCCAGGAAAACCAGGGTTTTTTTACAAAGACATATAACTGGCTTAACGAATTGATCACAGGAGTTGATCCCGCTGCTGAAGAGCCGATGATCAACCTGTCATACTGGACTAAGTATAATATGACAGATAATTACGGTTTTGTCAAAGTTTCAGCAGACAGGGGGGCAACCTGGGACACGCTTGAAGAATATTCGGGCAACAGCAGTGGATGGGTGGAAAAAACAGTCAACCTGACAAAGTATGACGGACAACAAATACTCATAGCATTCTATTTCAGTGTAAATAACAATAACGATGAAGATTGGTGGATCGATGACATAAAAGTGATATCAGGTAGTGACGAAATTTTCAGTGATGGTGCTGAAAACCCACCGCCCGTACTCACAGTAGATGTTACCTATCCGCATTACAATTATTCGAGTGATGATTTCTCAAGTGAAACCGCAACAATAGGCCTTGTAGAGGATTATGTTCACCAGATATATTACGGAGTGTTCAATTACCCGGATGATGCTTATACTGGTGAATACCAGGTCGATTTCAGTACTACAATAAATTCCAAGGATCTTCAGGCATCAACCAGTTTCAAAACCACATTGTGGGGCTGCCAGGCAAGAGGCTGCCATGATTCATGGAGTCCGCAGAGCAATCCCTCTGAGCGCAACCCGACAGTTATGATACATCCTGATAACATTACATCAGAACTGAGTGGAAACTGCCTGAGCGTGTGTCACAGTACCTATTCATCGCAGTTCCTGCGGGCAACTCCCCTTCACCTGCATGATCTTAAATACGGCCATGAGGGTGGATTTATTTATGGTACAAGTGGATGGACTACTATTTACAATAGCACAAATACAAACGTACAGACGTATTATAAAACATCTGTTAAGCGACCCATTTCACAGACCACATTCGATGATGAATCTCATGTAACAGATGCTAATTGTGTTGATTGCCATACTAATTTTATACATGACAACACTGGAACTGATAAACATCTAATCGCAAACACTGATGAACTCACAGGAACTAATATCAGCAGTACTGGCATTCATGCAATAAAGGTAACATGCGAAGAGTGTCACGGAGATTTATCATACCCTTCAATTCCTGATCAATATTCATTGAGCGATACTATCGGATCTTATAATCCGGAGTTCATGTCATATGAAGCGGTGACAAAAACTTATATCATTGATGTTGATAGCTCGGCCATTGATGTGACTGTAACCGGTGATGACGATGAATATAAAATATATCTCTCACTTATCGGACCGATAGACGATGCCAGCGGTCTTCAGGATTTAAACACTGCTGACCCGTGGGATGGCACCTATTGTGTACCCAGCGTCAATGGAACTGCTACATTCGCATCCGAATCAAAAATATATTATCCCTCTGGAGATAAATTCTACGGTGTTACTTTTGATTCATCTCCAAAAAGCGGTACATGGATCGCCAGGGTATTCCCACGGTCCCCTGGTACTTTTAATTATACAATAACTTCCAGTCATCCGATCCAGCAAAAACCTGTTATTCATATACCATGGAACTGCAGTGAATGCCACAATCCCAGTGCAAGCGGAAGTTTAGCAGGAGCAAATACCCTCAAACCCATGCCTTCATGGGACAACCAGGGATTATCATATACCCATACTGATTATAATAGCGATGGCAAGGATGACGTTACGTGCAGGTTATGTCATAATTCATTCCATAATATTTCAATCAGGAACTGCACTGACTGCCATATACAGCGGCCTGGCGGTCATAACCAGGCAGATTATTATGATATGGGATATACCGGTTGTATGGACTGCCATGTTGATCCGCATTTTGAACCCGAGGCAGCAGCTGGTGGGAACTGCACTGACTGTCATTTAGAAGGTGGTACAAACATAACTGCTGATCTGCCAATAATAAGCAGGGATGGTTTTTTCAATAGTTCACACTACAACATTACAGGAGATTTCAATGCCAGTAATTATTCTGATATATCCAGGGTCTGCTGGGGATGTCATGTAAATTATACTGAACAGCTTATAGATCCATTCCATACCAGACGTGTACCACAATTACCTGATTGTGAGGACTGCCATCTCAGTGAAACACCATTAAATGGCGAACACCTCAGAAAGATACCACCCATACAGATCCCTGAACACCAGCCTCTGGGTGTGGATGTCAAAACAAACATATCTACCAACTGTACTTTCTGTCATAACAATTCACTATCTATTCCAATACCGACTACAAATGTCACATACGCTGAAGCAAAGAACTATGTTTCTCACTATGTGGATACTGACAATTTAATGACAACAACCAATAATACCACTGACTGTTGGTGGTGTCACTTTGTTAATTCAGATAATGTTTCATGGGGTATGCCTACAGATCCCTTCAATTCTACCCACTACGATCATACTCCATTAAAACTCTTTAATAGCATTGACTGTTATCCATGCCATATTTCAAACAAGGTAATGGATAATGGCAATCCACAGGCAGGGTTTACATTCCACAATGACAGTATGCTCCCCGGTGCCGGAAAATATTGTGTGGACTGTCATGATATAGGTGGAATGGTAAATGAAACGTACCAGATCGATGTACAGGCCATGAACAGGTCGGGTGCAATTCATTATAATCTCAACAGAGTTGCAATCGACACAATGGATCCGAATGAAGATCCGAATAACGTACGCTGCTGGGCCTGCCATGGTGACGGAAACCTATCCGAAGCTGCCCAACCCACAGGCCATCCTGACAATTACAGCACTCCCAAGAACTGCGGTGACAGGGAATGCCACAATTTCAACCAATCTATCTTACATGAACCGATGGTCTATGAGCACATCAGGTATGTGGATGATATCGACGAGCATGTTAACACAACAGCAGATTGTTCGGTATGCCATAAAAACAGCATCGTGAGCCACGGGGACAATTTAGTTCCTAATGATACCTCACTGGTATCACATTACGGATCGACCTGGAACCTGGTAAATACATCAGACTGTATCTATTGTCATCTCGATGAAGACAATGCAGAAAAATGGGGTAATGCACCTGATCCAAGAAACCATACGGATTATGCCTTTATTGAAAAAACCCTCATTGCCGGCAGGCCGTGGAAGCTTGTGGATAATTATTCAATCACGTTATTAGAAACCACAAGTAATGCTGCCATGTTCATCTTTGAAAAGGATGGTGAGCTGCTTGAGCGTGATATCCTGTCCCAGGGTGATAAGCTTGATTTCGAGATCAGCGGGATAGAAGATGACAACACCAGTATTGTAGATTTCACAATAACCAAAATATTCAAAGGAATAAATCCATATGCATATGTTGTTGAGTTGTCAGGAGATGTGCTTGCATCACGCATCCACAGAGAAACAAATAATATAGCATGCTATGCCTGCCATGATCGTGAATATCGTACAAATGAACCGGACGGCAGGGATTACTATATCCTGGAAAAGGAGAAAAAGGATGATGAAAATGTCACTCTGGGACGTATATATGTCAATTTCGAAGAGAGTGATAAGAAAATACTCCGAATGGGAGAACACTGGGAGCTTGGAGAAGGTTATAATCTTCATGTCGTAGATGTAAACCTGCAAAGCACTACTACACGGCTGCAACTGTATAAAAATGAAACGCTGGTAGAAGATACAATAATAAAAGAGGGAAGTAATTTCATATATGAAGAACGGGTTTTCGACCGGGATATTAATGTATTCAGCGCAAAACTGGATATTGTTTTTGTTGGTACAACAACCCAGGCTATTATACTAAAGGATGTGTGGCTCATTGCAGGTGAGCAAAAAGTCTTAGAAGGCGATTTATGGATACTACAGAATAAGAAATTATTAAAAGACCTGCCGCTGGATAGTGTTATAACAGTTGGAGAAGAACCGGGGACATTCCATGTGTTTACGCTTTCACCTGGCGAATACAGTTCGGACTGTATCAGCTGCCATGCAGGAAATGGAGTAGCCCCCATTAAAATCGATGTGGATACTTTTAAAAAGGGTGTGCATGCATATTTGAATCAAAATGCAATCTCTGACACTTTTATCACAGATGAGGCAAACAAAGCATGTTGGGCATGCCACGGCAATGGCAGCGAGCCAGATGAGCATCCCACGCCCTACTTAGGTGAGCGCCCGCCAAAAACCTGTATTAGCTGTCATGGGTACTCGCAATTTGATGCAACGCAGGTATACACACACTACCAGGGCTCTGAAATCTCAACAGATTCAACATGCTGGGACTGCCACTTTAATGCCGTCATTAATAGCACCTCAAAAAATGTAAAGGCTGCAACATCCCATGATTCAACACGGGAAGACCTTTTAGATACCTACAGTTGTGATGTATGTCATAACAATGAAACAAATGCACCCATATGGGGAGATGCTCCACAGGTTACAAAACACAATGCAGATAATGATTGCACTCTATGCCATGCAGGTGAGGGAGTTGCGACATTCCATGATAAAGGAATAACCATAACCAGGAATTGTGAAGATTGTCACGTTGATAAACAGCGCTCAGATGAATTCAACCTGAGTCCAATTATTTCACACTATCCAGGTGCACCGGATGATAGTGCAAACACCCTGAAACGCAATGAGTACACATGTCGTGTGTGTCATAACGCCACTAATGAAACATTACACACAAACCTTGAAATAAGAGAATACCGAAACGAGACCATGGGTTACTGCTTCCCTTGTCACAGCGTTGAAGGGGAATTCCCCCATAAATCAGAAGCGCTGATAGGAGTACTGCGTCACGGATCCGGCATAAATGTAATTTCCGGGTGTGATGCATGCCACTCTCCTGAAGGTATTAGTAAATACCATACCCCGACATTGCTGGGTAAGGGCACTTTCAGAGGCGCGGTCAGACATGATGTTGATTGCCTGGATTGTCATCCTGAACATGAAGGAAAGGAATACCAGCCGTTCGAAGGCATACTGTGTGTCGACTGTCACTCTGAATACGGTTCTGTCCATTATGCAGGTGCAGAAGTTAAAATGACGAATCAAACTAGTACATGTGTCCTCTGTCACAATGAGGAGGCTGATATTTATCATAGCCTGACGTACTTTGTGGGCGATGTGACGGATGAAGTCATTGAACCCTGTCGTGTTTGTCATAAAGACATCGAATCCCTACTGGAACATGTCAGGACATTGAAGATCATAGGGGGAACCATGGCAACAATTTCGCACACAGTATCAGAAACTACAATAACTTGTGACTCGTGTCACAATGTCACAGGAGAGAACAGGTTCCACTTTGATTCCTATCCTATGGGTACTGTACAGGACCCTGGCTGGCCGAACTGGACCGCAGGGAATGTTACAAAATGCAAGGACTGTCATACATATCACGGCGGAGCTACACCTTTCAATGCAACTAATATGGGCACCCAGGGTCTCTCACCATCGGGTACAGCTCATGGTTTGGCACCTAATTGCACATTGTGTCACGGCGGGTCTGACCCAATAAGTTTCCATACTCTCGCAACCACCCAGTTTGTACCTCGTCTGGCAGTCACATTAAATCCTGAGGAAGTATTCCAGGGAGAAACGAGCCTCTTGCAGGCATCAGTAGTGCTTCCGGCGCTTACAAAAGTAACGGGTGCTGAATATTTCATTGATGATATGGGTAAGGAAGGATACGGGATGCCTCTGGAATTTGTGGTCGGCGGGTCATCTGATTCATCTGCCTTGCTTGGAGCAGTGATAGAAACATCAGACCTGTCCTTAGGAAAGCATACTATTTTTGTACATGTGAAAGACTCTTCAGGAAAATGGAGTAATGTAGATATAGGTGTGCTCACAGTGAAAAAGCCTGCGGGATTTGCAATTATTGAGCTTATATTAAGAGATATCCTGCCTATATTAATTTTTATTATACTGTTATTTTTAATATGGAGACGGCTTAGATGAATATGGGAAACATGCTCTTATATGCCAGTTTGTTATCTGCATGTTCAGCTGCTGTTTACCTGTTTACTGGCAGAATAAAAACAAGCATCCTGCTTATAAGAACTGCTGCTTTTACAGCAACCCTTTCTGTACTATTACTGGCATCTGCTTTTGTTTTTCTTGATTTTAGTCTGTTCTATGTCTGGCAGCATAGCAGTGCTGAACTGCCGATCTTTTATCGGCTGGCTGCTATACTGGTAGGTCAGGAGGGGACGTTTTTGATATGGGCATGGCTTTCCCTCATGGTAGTACTGCTGTATACAGAACTGCACCGGATACGCAACCGGACAGCTATGATCACTATTGTCTATGCTTTAATAGGCTGTGCTTTTTTGCTTGTCCTGACAATTACGATGACACCTTTTAGATCAATATTCGCGGTGGGTGGAGCTTCTTTGCCACCCACTGGAAACGGCATCAGCCCGGAACTTATGGATATTTTAATGCCGCTGCATATTTTTACGACTTTTATTGCTTATGCGTTTGCACTCATTCCTGCTGCCATGTCGCTGGCTTATCTCACAAAAAGGGAGAATATGCCGGATAGTAAAAATTTTCTCCGTCTTGCATGGTTATTTTTAAGCATTTGTATGATCACTGGTGGTATCTGGGCCAATCGTCTGCTTGGTTGGAACGGTTTCTGGCAGTGGGACCCTATACAAGCGATTTCAATGGCGGTATGGCTTTTATTGACAGCTGCCCTACATGCTGTTGTCCGTTTTAATTCGGGAGAATATAAGAAATTGTTCCCGCTGTTATGTATCGGGACATTTCTTGGATCTCTATATATGACATTAATAGCAAGAAGCGATATTTTTGGCTCCATCCACAGCTTTCCCGGAACACCCACATGGTGGATGATTGTTGTTTTCATAGCGATTGTGATTGTTTTTTCATTTATGCTGGCTTTGAGGCGTGGTGTGCCTGAACACACTACATCAGACAGTATTCATATTTTTAAACCATCCAATACTTTTTATTTTACATTATTGATATTGATAATGATGGCGTTTATTGCCTTCTGGGGACCTACTTTGTATTTAATTCTCGGTTATATGGGCCGGGCGATAATTATTCCAATGGAATTTTACAATATATTATTTTATCCCCTTATTGTGCTTCTGTCTTATCTTATCGGTATCTGCATGCTGTATGGAAGGGTGAATAACCGCACACTGGCCTATGTTTGCATTATTTATTTCACCATCTCCATTATTCTCGCTGTAGCAGTACCGTACGGTACCCATGCTGTAGCAGCATCCCACACCGGTTCATCTTTTGAAAAGATATTAGGTTCAATTTCTGTTACTTCTTATATACCTGTTTTTTTCTTTGTTACAGGTAGTGTCATCTTTAAAATAGTGAGAGATTTGAGGGTAAAGAATAAAACAGCATCAATCCATCTAAATGGGATTAATTTAATTCATGTGGGGTTTGTTTTCATTGTTCTTGGTGCCATTCTGAGCACTTCCTTTGCAACTACACACAATTTTAGTTATAGTTTAGCTGAGAAGGGTGTTTTTAAAGAGGATGGGGGTATGGTTTTGCGGTTTTTGGATTTTAGAGTTGAGCAAGTAGGTTCGGACTGGTACCAGATTGTGGATGTTGAAGTAATTGATGATAAAGAGTATACCACGACTGCTGTTTTTTTGAAAAGCCGGCAGTTTGGATATATTACCCGCCCGACGGTAAGACGCGGTCTGCTCTCAGATACACAGGTTGAATTCCAGGGATCACTGCCACACCAGATCGAGCTTGAGACTATCGAAGTAAAAGTTAAAAAGCAGCCCTTTGCAAGTTTGATGTGGAGTGGATGTGTACTGATGATTGCAGGCGTGTTACTCACACTTTCATCTGATGTTATTCGCAGGAAAGGATGGATATTGTCATACTTGAAATTTGTCGTGAACAAGCCTGTATCTGATATTATACCTTTGAAAACAAAAGAATTTAAGATGTTTATTTTTTCTATTCCAGTAGTTGTTACCATAGGAACTGTCACAGCTATCCAGGTGTATAAAGTGCTGGGTTATTTGTATGCTTTTTATGTGATTCTGGGAGGGGTTGTTATCGTATCTGTAATTATTTATCTATCAAAATGCAGAAAATCCTGAAAAAATATTTGACCAAACTTCGGCTTTTTTAGGCACATAAATCAAGTATCTCCAGAATGTCAGGTAAATGTGGAATCTTCAGAATGTCAAATATGTGTGGGCGCTTGAAGGTCATAATAGCTCATAATATCTTCTGCGTTCTACCCAACAACATTATATGTGATTGCAATCCATGTTTAATTCTAAAGCAGTGTTGTTTGGAGTACCGTCTGCCTGATCAGGAGGAATATCCATGACATCTAAAATGGAGTACCTAAAAAAGCGATACAAAGAAATGTCACCAGCCCAGCTTGAACTGATTATCGTACAATTGGACAGGGAACTGGAACATGACCCTGATTCTGTTAAGGATGAACTATGTATCGCAATGGATGCTCTGGAAGAAAAAAAGAAAAAAGCCCATGGAAAGAGGAGGCACAGGCCGTGTCTTCCAAGCAATTTTGAACACAGGTTAGATGTGGGTGAAGAATTCTAAGGCAGGGATATGATGGAAGATCGTATACTGGCACACCTGGAAATTATCGAATCGGTCTATGGTGTTGAAATACTGAACAAGTCCAGGGTTGTGCAGTGGATAGGGGAGATAACTGATGATGATAAACAGGCCCTGACTATTGCAACAGCCTTGAATACATGGATCATGATGAACAGTACCGGTTCGGGCCTGGAAATACCAATCACTGTGCTTGAACAGATACAGGCGAATCTGATATCGAAAAGCAGATAGGACCTTGCCATGTTCAAACGAAACTGAGCACGCTTCGAGTCATGGCTTTGGGTCATGGTAATATCGTGAAAGAAGAGATGCTTCAACCTATCCATAAAGAAAAATGAAAATGCAGATGGGAAAAACCCATCTACCCTACCTTACACGGGACAGGATTTACGTATCCTCTCACTCTGGAGGCCAGTTCTTCTCCATCCAGCCAGGTATCCGGCCGCTGTCAGGTGGTCCGATCTTCACCTTCAGTCCGCTGGCATCCTCCATGTCACCCTGCAAGCGGGCAGCCAGTCCCGGAAGAATGACCGTATTGTGAGCGGTCATCTCGCTGAAATCGAAACCAACCCTCTTGAACTCATCAGACACCTTCTGCCCTGTCATCTGCCCTCCTGCCACCGCAGCTTCAACACCAAGGCCGTCAGTATCGGTAGCCAGCAGGTAACAGTCAATACCGTTACTGGCAAGGTCGCTCTCCACTGTATAATAGGTCAGGGCAAAGTTGGTAGTCACGAAAACCGGAGAATCCTTATCAGGCGAACCCACCTCGTAGACCTTCGGGTCCACCTTTACAGGCGTCCTCGGGTCAGTGTAGATAGTATCCCTGATATGCAGCTCTGGCAGCAGGGCATAAGGCTCGATGCTGTGTACTATCATGATATCACCGTAGCGCACCGTGAATACCGATGCCAGCACAGTCTCCCAGTAACTGGCAGAAACAGGGTCGTCATTGGCAAGGTATGCCGTCATAGGTACTGCCAGCAGCGGGAAAGCAATATCACGCTGTCCTTCCTTGATTCCGGCACGCCTTATCATAAGGAAATTCTCAAATGATTCCCGTAACGACTTCCCCTGCGGATTTGTGCCAGGATCAAGTACCAGGTCATCACGTCCCATCTCCAAAAACGTCGCAGCCAGGCTCTTTAAAGTATCCAGGTCGTCAGGGGAGAACAGTACCAGTGGTACATCATACTCCATAACCAGGTCGGCCACATCCTGCCAGTTATCCTTTGTGGCAGCATACAGCAGAGGCTTCCTGTCAGCCACTACTTCCAGGCCGGCCTTAAGCACCTTTGGGTCCAGGCTGCACAGGATAAGCGGCAGTTCAGTGTTCCCTGCCACACTGGTAACAGCCTGTTTGAACTTGTCAGGGTCACCGGACGTACTGCGAATAGCAACCATGTCAAGTTTCAGGAACCTGCCAACATAGAATTTCTTATACTCATTAATGAACTTGATCCGTTCTGTCAGTTCATCCTCGCTCATGGTATCCCAGACATCCACAGCAAGTGCAGGCTGGTTAAAGAACGTAAGCTGGTGACGGTACAGTATATCATCGCCGCCTACAGACACAGTGTGTTCGCCGGTACCGATAATCACTTCCCTTATCTCAGGTGCCAGCAGTTCTGCCAGCTTCAGGTACTTTTTCTTAAACTTTTCCTCAAGCAGGGGCGGGCAGTCTTCCAGTTTCAATGAACGGTCGATCATATGGGATGCGAAGGCCATGCAAGTGGCTTCACCGCAATCACCGCAATTGGTCTGGGGCAGGAACTTGTAAACTTCAAGTGGGCTGTTGACTTTCATTTTCACACCTCCGCCGTAACCCAGTCAGATATATCCACAGCATCCCTCTCAAGTGAACCGTGCAGGCTCTGGGTAATCTCCTTTAGCACAGCTACCGAACCGGGATGCATCATCATGAACAGGTCGTTGCCTGCCAGTGAAAGGGTCAGGCCGGTCACTATCTCCCAGATCGGACCCCTGTATTCCCTGGGTCCCCAGTCGCTGTCTTCCTTAAGCGGGGAACCTACCATCCAGGCTTCCCTGGCACCCCATGCATTGGTAGTACCACTGCTCATGGGAAATGACAGTTCCTTGTCCCCGATAAGACCTGCCAGGCGTATTCGCTCCATGTTGGTATAAGCATAATCCAGGCCGTATCCCAGTGCAGCGGTTGTGGGGTCCATGACAATATCCTCACGCTTTACATTGCACTGTTTCATCAGTTTGCGGTTCAACTCCTTCTGGGCATTTATCTCAAGCTGGGTCCATGACAGCACCACATGCCCGTAATCATTGGCAGCCTTTGCAATACGTTCATAATCAAGGTTCAGGCTTGCACTGGCCAGCAGCACACGCTCGCCTTCTGCCACTTCTGCGGCCTTCTCCAGCACTTCGGGGTCCTTTTCAGGGTTGCCGCTACCGCCGATAACGATCGGTACATCCACGGCCTGCAACACATCGGCCACGGTCTCGGCAGCTTCCCTGGGAGATGTATCCTTGATACCAGGGTCAGTACTGATCAGGTGGATGGTCACCATGTCGGCACCAAAATCATTTACCACCTTTTTGGCCCATTCTGCCGGGCTCTCGATCACATCCTCATAATTGACCTTCACAGCCTTTGCCATCCCGATAGGCATATCAAACACATCCATAGTGATGTGGTTGCGGTGCGGCATGGGACTGTCAAAATAATAGGGCAGTGCATTCTCACCGCCCAGGGTGATCGTGCTCTTCCTGGTACCACCGTCTGAGGATGTGGCACCCAGTGTTACTTCCTGTATGGGATTTTTCCACTCTTCGATTTTATTAACTTCGAATTTAGATGGCAGCAATTGCCCTGGCCTGGTCACACCTGGAACTGCTGCCTGGGCCATTGACCCGAACATCTGGTCCACAGGATAACCTAATAATCGTGATATGTTTATCAAGTGTTGGGCGATCTGGGCCGTTTCATGTCCCAGCATATATGCCAGTTGTGGATTAAGCCCGCCACCGGTATCCATATCCAGTTCAATGTCACCTTCAATGGTCACACCTTCCAGGGATTCAACGTCCATATCATTGAACAGGCTGCCCAGTTCAGATAACTTGATCTTTTTTGCCATTGTGATTCCACCTTATTTCATCGCATGAATTGTGATATGTTTATCAAGTGGCGGGCTATCTGGGACGCTTCATGTCCCAGCATATGTGCCAGTTGTGGATCAAGCCCGCTACCGGCATCCATATCCAGTTCAATGTCACCTTCAATGGTTACACCTTCCAGGGATTCAACGTCCATATCATTGAACAGGCTGCCCAGTTCAGATATCTTGATCTTTTTTGCCATTGT
>PYCK01000084.1:12569-17936 GCA_009649835.1 Candidatus Methanocomedens sp.
ACACCTTCCAGGGATTCAACGTCCATATCATTGAACAGGCTGCCCAGTTCAGATAACTTGATCTTTTTTGCCATTGTGATTCCACCTTATTTCATCGCATGTCTTCAAATAATTGTAGATCTGTTCTCTTAAATCCCCAATTTCATAATAATGTTTTCCATTTCAATCACCGCAGGTGATGTCTCGGAAAGTTCACTCAGTGCCTTTCCATCCAGGTCGAATCTGGCAATATCCTCATCAAATGGTACCATGCCTGCAACCTCCAGCCCTAATTCCTGTGCATATTTATTAAGCCGCTCACGGTTTTGCGGTGTCACCTTATTGAATATCACATACATATGCCGTATCTTCAGGTCCAGTTCCTTTTCAAGGTCCCGTATCCGCTCGGCAGTCTGGAGCCCACGCCTGGAACCGTCAGTCACCACAACAAGTTCGTCTACATCCCGGATAATACCCCGGCTCAGGTGTTCCAGGCCAGCCGCTGTATCAATGATCACCAGGTCATAGTTCTTTATGATCCGGTCCATTATGTTGCGCAGCAAGTTGTTGGTAAAGCAATAACATCCACTGCCTTCGGGCCTGCCCATCACCAGCAGGTCATACCCATGCTGCTCAGCAAGTACACTGTATATCCTGGACTCCAGCAGCAGTTCCTTATCAGTATCCGGCGGCAGATTATCCCGCTCCTCCAGCAGGAACTCCCGCTGGTCTGCCAGGGTCTCCTCAACCACATCCCCCAGTGCCTCCGGCAGATTGGAGTCAGGGTCAGCGTCAATGGCCAGGATGGTTGCATCCCTGTTCACCAGCCAACGGATAAGCATGGCTGCTACAGCAGTCTTGCCTGTACCACCCTTCCCGGTAATTGCTACAACTTTCAAGGCACTGCCCCAGGGAAGTTATTTCTTACTGCTGAGTATGATCTTGTCGATCGAAATCTTGGCATTCTTCAGGGTAACTTTTATACCACCGCTACCACTACCGCCAACCATGGGCGGGATGTTCTGCAGCATGGCAGGGTCGGGCATGCCAAATACCGGCATAGCTGTTGAAGTTACAGTTGATTCTTCATCCACTTCTTCATCCTCATCAGCACCCCAGTTCTTGACCACAGGATGATCTTTCTCTTTAAGGAATTCCTTCAAGGTGTCCAGATCCTGTGCATCCTCTTCTGTAGCCACTTTGTCCACGATATCTGCAGGGATATCAGCCAGTACCTTATCCTTGAGGATTTTTGGCATCCAGACCACTCTGTTCCAGCCGCCATCCGCCTGGATGAACTTTGGTGAGCGGAAATAGTTGACCCCAACACCCAAAAAGCCAATAACCTGTTTACCGCCGCCGGTCTGGCCAGCCATCGTACTGAATGCAAGCCCGTTAGGGGCCATGCCAGTGTAATCCCGGTCAACCCAGCCGATACCGTCAACTTCCGGCATATAGAATCCTACAACCTCGAAACATCCGCATGAGGTATGTGGAAACTCAAAGAAACTATGGATCTTGATCCTGTTGTATTCGCCGCCAGAGAGTTTCTGAGCGACCTCGTTGACACCTGAGTACTCGCCGCCAATTTCGTCCAGTAGTTCGCCTTTTTCGATCGGGAACTGGGGACCCTCAGGGTCTACCTTTGCTGCTGCCCTGCCGTCGAACCAGTTGATCGCACCACACAGTGCGATCCTGTCAGGGGTTATCACACATACACTGGTGGGTGCGAAACTCTGGCACAGGCTGCAGCCGTAGAAAGTATCCACGTCCTCATCATGGAGGTTGCGTGTCCTCTCGTCCCTGGAAGCATATCTCTCCATTGCCTTTGCCAGTTCCTCTTCTACCTTCTCGATATCAGTGATATATGTGGCCTCGATCTTCTCTATAAATGGCAGTTCATTCCTGAACAGCATCATGGTGGCCTTTGCAATATGTTCAAAGGAATTGAGACCTTTCGCAATGGAATCCTTGTTGATCCTGAGCCATACATCATACCGCTGGTTCAAGTGCATAACACCCTGGATGTAATTCTGGAAATCATGGTTTCGCCTTTCGACAATGGCTTCCAGGTCAGGTTCCACCAGTTCTCCAGCAATGCGGTATATCATAGCCAGTGGATAACGCCCTCCCTCTTCCATCTCAGAGACATCGGGACCGATAAGCGTGAATTTACCATCCTCTATCTCATCTATGCCCACTGCATTTACCAGTTCGAACCCTTTGGATTTCGGACCAGCCAGTTCAACATACATATCATCTTTACGGACCCTTTCCCCTTCGAACATAGGGGATATTTCAAACGGGAATTCATCTGCCATTATTAAATCCTCACACTTCTTTTTTTATTGATCTTCCTTGCCAGTAATTCATTGTAATTCGTTATAATTGTGCCACAACCACATCCAGTGCCTTGATAAAATCATCCGGTTTAAGGTTACCAAAAGATTGCTGGGCATTTGGATGATAGTGCCTGTCAATAGAGATTATCTTGATTTTTGTGAAATTCTTTAACGTGGACATCAACTGGCTGGCATAGTAGTACGTATGCCCGAGGAATATGGTTGTATCATACCCACCCTTGCCGTCGAATCCTTTCCAGTCAGGGTCTTTCAGGTATGAGACCAGTGCGTGCAGGTTGACGTAGGTGGCATCAATGCCTTCCTCTTTCAACCGCTTCAGGCTACTTCCTGTAGCAGCCACTGGTATGCCTTTTCCAGCCATGCTCCTGACAATTTCAATGACACCATCATCACCAGCCGCTGTTCCCACGATGAGCAGCGGACGCTTAGCCTTTGAAATAAACTTACCTGCCACCTCTGCTTTAACAGCTTTTGCCATCTTTGGTCCGGGAATATTAGCCCTGTCAAAGGGTACTGCATTTTTGGTGGTATCCAGTTCTTTAGCTGCCATTATTCGCCCGCCCCCTTGCACAGCCTTGGTACAGTTGTGGGCTGGAAGGATACATCGACCTTCCTGGCAGGACCTTCAAGTATCTTTTTCTTGTCCCAATCGATCTTCCATCCATGTTCCTCTTCCAGTATCTTAAGCAGCTCCTCCCTCTTTGCCAGGGGCAGGTCAGCTTCGCTTCTCACATAAATGTGCCAGTCATCAGGCAGTACGCCCAGGTACTTCTCACTCAGTTCGATGTAATGGGTCAGCTTGATCATCCGTCCCAGGTTATTGTCACCTGGCCTGAAGCAGAGTTTAGCCAGCAGGGGCATGAGCTCTGCTTTATTTTCTGCTGATATCAGCAGATGTTCGGGTGCAGGTTCGACATTATGCACTGACCCGTCCCTCGCATCCAATATGTTCCACTTATCCTTGTCATAGGGCTTGCCCGGGTATGCCCGCCTGTATTTGGGTCCGTGCGGTCCCAACACTACAGGTATACCAAGACGGTTACAGCCTGTACCAATGGAAAGTGCCTTCTGGGTAAATCCACCCCATGCCAGGCCCACGGCCCCTATTCTGTTCATTACATAATCTGCGATCTCTTCAAAGTTGCCGCTAATATCACGCCTGGCAAATATGGCAGCTACCTTGATAGTGGTGGCTGTTATGTGGGCGTTTGAAACACATGAACCGGTATTTAGCAGGTTACCTTTGAGGAACCCTCCTCCGTATCGCTCATACAGGGTCTTACCCTCGTCATCTTTGAACATGCCAATATCCATGGCACTGCAGCCTGATGTAACGACAATATAACTCCGCTGCAGCATCTCCTCAGCAATCTCATATACATCGCGGCTTCCGTCAGGGTAGTTGGGGCAGCCAATGATGGCGACTATTCCAGGGGTGGTCCCGAGCACAAGGTTGACACCCTCTTCCCTTATCTCAGGGTCTCCTACCTGGCCCCGGCCGGTCCTGACCTTTCCTTTCTCCTCACGTATGACCTTCTGGGCGGCTTTCTCGATCACATTCAATATCGGAATGTCCTTGGGACATTCAAATTCGCACCGTCCGCAGCCTATACATTTATCATGCAATTCCTCGAACAATGTCAGGTCGCCTCCTGCTGCGGCTTCCATTGCTATATCAATTTCAAGTCCCTGGGGGCAGCCTATTACGCATGCACCGCACTGGGTGCAGCTTGATGCCAGTTTCTTGAACTCATCATCACTGGGCAGGGCAGTAATACCTTTTTCCTTGCGTATCGGCGCCATCTTCATGACAAGTTTCGGGGCCAGTTCACCGACTTTTTCATAGTCGAACATTACGACACCGGGTTGGTCACCTGATACGAGGTCACTGATAATGTCATCAATATCATCATTGCTCCTGTCAGGCAGACCGTACATGACCTTATCATTGGTAGCAATGACCGGAATATGAAGTTTACTGGTTTCCTGCATCATATCGGCCCTGATACATTGTTCATCCACAATTATCAGGTCAGGGATGCCTGAGCGGATGTATTTGAGCTGTTTTGACAGAGACCCCACTACCTTTGCCTTAGGATTGACCCGGGTCATGTCATGTGCCGTGCAGCACACGCCAGCTAATTCTATCTTATCAAACAGGTCATGCTCTTCCATATAATCCATAATATATGTGACAGCAGCCACATTATGGCCTATACATAAAAGCACTGGTTTGGTGGAATCAATTAAACCCATACCCATTTCGGCCAGTGGAGCATCGGCCTGGCTTTTTGGCATATCCAGGCAGGATATCTGGATAATATCAGATACTTCCATGCCAAGATGGTCCACCATACCTGCATGCAGGGCTTTGGATTCAAAGTCTATGGCACTCCCCTCCTGTCCAATGTGGGTCGTGGCCAGCAGTTGTGTTATCTGCTCTTCCACATAGTCCAGTACAGGGACGAAATCACCAATGGTCTCTGGTTCAATACCCATTATAGTCTGGGTGAGTGGTGCTTTTATGTTACTGGGCCCTACATCGATAGGATAGTCCGCTCCAAAACGCTTGATAAGATGGTTTAACAGGTGTCTGCCGTGGCCCGCGTGGGCGGCTGCACCTGTTAAGGTCCTGAGCATAGCTTCACGGGCCTGTTGGGCTTCCATGTTGATGCCGCAGGCACCTTCCTTATTGCCTGTCAGGTCACACTTGCCATAGGTGCAGTAACAGCACATATCGCAAATAGGTGAATAAACGGGTTCGTACCGCTTAAGCAGCCTCATGTCCCAATCCCGCAGTTTATGTATCTCGGGTGCAGGTGTCGGACCTTGTGGCTCATCGTCTTTATCAGAAGATGTTACCTTGCCTATGTTTATCTGGACGTTTTCCAGACCTTCTATGGTAAATTTGCCTTTTTTAATAACCATTGGGGGTATGCTCTCCTTTATTTGGTCAGGTATATTTACAATAAATCTACAATATTCTAAAGTTCAATATTCCAACTATAATACTAAGTAAATATAT
>PYCK01000085.1 GCA_009649835.1 Candidatus Methanocomedens sp.
CGGTTGACTATACTAACTGCTCCATCACCACTTCCGCCAGCGCCTTACTCTTCCCCGCCGAGGTCATCATAGTATCTGCGCTCACCACAGCTACACCCATATCCCCCACATCCCGCAGCCCCAATCCATCCCGCTCATCCACCACAAACACATCCAGCAGCCCCTCATAGCACTGCGCCACACCCCTGGACGACACCTCACACCCGCAGGCGCTCATCAACTTGCCAGCAGGCCCGCTCACAGGTTCGCACCCGATGATAGGACTGACCGCAACCACATGTTTGCTGCCTATAAGTTCGATCATACCCTTCACTGCAAGTATTGGCCCTATACTTGTAATGGGATTACTGGGGCCGATAATGATATTATCCTCCCGCTCCACCGCCTGCCGGATAGCATCTGTAATAGTAGTATTCTCTGCTCCCTGGTACTCCACACCCAGCACTTCGGGTTTGCCCCGCTGCCCGACCCAGAAATCCTGGAAATGCATAGTACCGCTGTCAGTAGTTATCATCGACGATACCGGTTCATCACACATTGGCAGGATATTTGCCCCTGCCCCCAGCATACGTGCGGTCCTTTCAATAGCCTCTGTCAGGGAAGCACCCTGCCTGATGAATTCAGAACGCATGATATGGGTGCCCCTGTCCCTGTCCCCCAGCCTCAATACCTCATCATGTCCGGCCGAAGTAAGGGCTTCATGGGTATGGTACGTATCCTGTGCGATACCCCACCATTTGTCAGTATCCAGCAGACCGGCAAAAAGGTAGGTAACAGTATCAATATCAGGGCACACCAGATTGCCCGAGACCCACAGGTCCTCTGCTGTGTTAACCACAACAGTAATATCTTCATCAGGTACAAGCTGCCGAAGACCGCCCAGGAGTTTTGGTGTTCCTGTCCCACCGGATAATACGAGCATCATTGCTCATAGTACAGGGCAGTACATTAAACTTATTGAAATGTTCACTGCAAAACAATAAATAATATTTATCTTCCTAGATACCAATTCGTGTGATGAATCTGTATGATCATAAAAAAATCGGGCTGGAGCATATACAATTATATTCTCCTATTTTTAATGATGGTTTTGTTGTATATATATATTACAAAATTCATCAAATTAAATTTTGAGGGGGAATCGCTCAGCTTAATTGAGTGTGTATATTTTGTGATCTGCACCATGACCACGGTTGGCTATGGGGATGTGGTCATGACTTCACCGGTTGGAATGATATTCAGTATAGTTGTGTCATTATCCGGAGTTGTACTGTTTTTTGCACTGCTCTTCCCATTTGTGGTTATGCCGATGATCGAGAAACAAATAAGGGGAGAACTGCCTACCAGGGCTCCAAAAAAACTTGAAAACCACATCATTATATGCGGCTACAACACAATGGTCGAATCACTGGTGAACGAACTGGAAGACCACAACATGTCTTTCATTGTAGTGGACGACGATGAAGGGCAGATACGGTCGCTTTTAAATGACGGCATAGAATGTATTTTTGGTGACCCCGGTAAAAAGGATGTACTGGACGGTGCAGGAATATGCAGGGCCAGGTTGCTCATAGCTAACCAGAATGATGAAAAGAATGCCAGTATTATACTGACAGCAAAGGAATCCTGTAACATAGAGATCCTGGCAATCGTGAATGATAAAAGCAATTCGGATTATTTGAAATATGCTGGTGCCAACAGAGTGATATCGCCGAAATCATTGCTTGGCTCGTTCATTGGACGCAAGGCCGTAGCACCCCTGATAGACAGGATTATCAACAGTACCGCTTTTTTGGATGACCTTGAGATTACAGAGTTTCCCATATACCCGGGCAGCAGTCTGCTGAATAAGAGTCTTAAAGAATCCAGGATAAGGGATTTGACTGGTGCCAATATTGTAGGGATATGGAAGGGAGGCGAACTGTCCCTGAACCCCAGGTCATATGATATAATAAAGAGAAATTCCATATTGCTGGTAGTTGGCAATAAGGAACAGTTGAGGAAGTTCAAACAACTTACACATTAAACACAAACAACTTACAATTAAACATAAATGGGATACTAATGCATGAATCAGTGAATTTTATTGATAACCACATCATTGTGCTGGGATATGGTGAAGTGGGACATAGAGTTGTAAAACGCCTGACTTCGGCAGGTGTGCTTTTTGTTGTAGTAGACTCTGATGAAGAGGTGTTCAAGGATGTGGAGTTCACCCACCTGACAGGGAATGCTGCATCCGAGTCCATCCTGAAGAAAGTGGCTGTAGAACGAGCTTCCACCGTTATTATGACCCTTGGATCCGATTCCGATATTACTTTTGCCATTCTGGTGACGCGTAAGCTTAACCCCAATAGTGTTATTCTGGCCATGGCAAATGAAGTCCATTCCATTGACAAGATGTACAAAGCAGGTGCCGATTATGTTGCATCGCTCTCGATAATCGCAGGCCAGATACTGGGACGGATCGCGCTGTTGCCCCATGACCATCCGTTAAGGGAAGAGACAATAATGATGTACGAGGGCATTGAGATAGAGAAATATACCATCAGTTCGTCTTCGCTACTGGTTGGTAAGACCCTGGCCGAACTTGACTTGCTCAACACCATTGGCTGCAATGTGATCGGGATTGATGCAGGAGATAAGGCCAGCTCAGAGATAGACCCCAAAACTGTGATAAAGGAGGATATGACCCTGGCTGTACTTGGTAATGTGGAACAGATAAAGGAGTTTCGTGAGAAATTTGTCAGATAGTATCAAAATATCAATCTTTTTCAGGTGGTAACTTTTGGAAACACAACAATCGCATGTGGTCACGTATTCTAAGAATGTATTTATCCCAGTTACCAACATGTGCCGAAACCATTGCGGCTACTGCGGGTTCAGGCGCAGCCCGGACGAAGCGCAGGCATATATTATGCAGCCTGCCCAAATAGAGGAAATACTTGAAAAGGGTGTTCAGAGCGGCTGCACCGAAGCCCTGTTCACTTTTGGCGAGCAGCCTGATGAGGATGCAGGATATTTGATGCGGCTTACGGCTATCGGGTATGACCGCACCCTGGATTACCTGCTCGACCTGTGCCGCATGGCTATTAAAATGGGACTATTGCCCCACTGCAACCCTGGAGTGCTTTCATACGCAAAACTTGCACTGCTCAAACCATTAAATGCCAGTATGGGGTTGATGCTTGAGACCACTGCTCATTTGCAAGCCCATGAGGACAGTCCGGGCAAGGTACCGGAGAAGAGGATAGAGAGTATTGCAAATGCCGGTAAATTGAAAATACCTTTTACCACAGGTCTGCTGGTAGGTATCGGCGAAACAGGAGATGACCGTATCAATTCCCTTGAATTGATTGCCCGCCTGCACCGGAAATACGGACACATCCAGGAGGTCATTATCCAGAACTTCACGCCCAAACCGGGTACGGCAATGGAACATCACCCGCCCCCATCCATTGATGAGATGATCAGGACAGTTGAACTGGCAAGGGAGATACTTCCTGATGATGTGGCCGTACAGGTGCCGCCCAACCTGATCTCGCCCCGGATGCTTATCGAACACGGTGCCTCGGACCTGGGCGGCATATCACCTGTGACCATCGATCACATAAATCCCGAACATGAATGGCCGGCAGTGGAGCAGCTTGAGCAAAAAGTGGGCAGGGATGTTGTTCTCAGGGAACGTCTCCCCATCTATCCACAGTACATCAAGCAGGGCTGGTTCAGTGATGAGATACGGCCCCTGATACAGCGCCTGGCCGGTGATGATGGGTACAGGAAATCTGGTAAATGGCTGTCCTGAACATACGGGACTACACAGTCCTGCACATCCGGATAAAAAATTATAATATCGATAACC
>PYCK01000086.1 GCA_009649835.1 Candidatus Methanocomedens sp.
CGATATGTCATGATTGTATAATGTAAACTAGTTCTGGGACAGTTTGTTTATATGTATTTTGAAATTATTTTTTCAAAAAAAGAAAAATGAACAGAATATTCTGTTCAATCTGGATTGAGCCAGGGCATCATAGCGCGCAGTTTCTTGCCCACCACCTCAACAGGATGCTCGTTCTCCATGCGCTCCATGGCCTTAAGCACCGGACTGTTGGCCTTGCCCTCAAGCACGAACTCCCTGGCAAACTCGCCGCTCTGTATCCTGTACAGTGCTTCTTGCATTGCATCCCGCGACTCCTCATTTATGATCATAGGGCCTACTGTCATACCGCCGTATTCTGCAGTATTGGACACAGAATTCCACATATTGGCAAGCCCGCCTTCATGGATCAGGTCAACGATAAGCTTCAACTCATGCAATGTCTCGAAATAAGCTATCTCGGGCTGGTATCCCGCATCTACCAGAGTTTCAAAAGAAGCCTTTATCATACTGACCACACCGCCGCACAGGTCCACCTGCTCACCGAACAGGTCGGTCTCGGTCTCTTCAAGGAACGTAGTCTCGATCACACCGGCCCTGGTGCAACCTATGCCACGGGCATAAGCCAGTCCGATCTGCCTGGCATTCCCGGTTGCATCCTGATGTACAGCAAGCAGGCCGGGTACACCGTTACCTTCCACATATGTCCGCCTGACCAGGTGCCCCGGACTCTTCGGAGCCACCATGAACACGTCCACATCTGCCGGCGGCACAATCTGGTTGAAATGTATGTTGAACCCGTGGGAAAATGAAAGCGCATTTCCAGGTTTTAGATTAGCTGCGATCTCATCCGCATATATGGATGCGGCAATCTCATCAGGCACCAGCATCTGGACAATATCAGCCTTGGCAGCTGCTTCTGCCACAGTCTTGACAGTCAGGCCGTCAGCTTCGGCATTTGCCCATGAACTGCTGTCTTTCCTTAGTCCAACCACTACATTAATACCTGAATCGTGCAGGTTCTGTGCCTGGGCATGACCCTGGCTTCCGTATCCAATTACTGCTATAGTCTTGCCTTTCAGTACACCGAGGTCGGCATCTGAATCATAATACATCTTCACCATATATTCTCTCTCCTGTATCTGAAATTATACATCAATTATTATTCTGAATGACTATTATTTTCCCGGTTTTACCGTCTTAGCACCGCGGTTCATTGCAACTGTGCCTGTACGCACAACTTCCACGATCCCGAAACCCCGCAAAAGTTTCTCGATGGCATCGATCTTATCATTTGTTCCGGTAACACCCACTATCAAACTCTTTACACCGACATCTACGATCTGTGCCCTGAAGACATCCACTATCTGCATAACCTCTGAACGGTTGCCCTTATCGACCTTGACCTTGAAAAGTGCAAGTTCCCGCTCAATGGTCTCGCCTGGTTCAAGATCACTGACCCTGATAACATCAATAAGCTTATTCAACTGCTTGATCACCTGTTCAAGCACATGGTCATCACCTGATACGACAATGGTCATTCTGGATATCTCAGGATTATCCGTTACTCCAACTGCAAGGCTTTCTATATTAAAACCCCTGCGGCTGAATAATCCTGCCACTCTTGTTAAGACCCCGGATTTGTTTTCCACAAGTATTGCAAGTGTGTGTTTCAATTTCAGGCCTCCAGGTCAAGTATTTCATTTATGGCTGCCCCGGCCGGTACCATGGGCGACACATTCTCTTCCCGCTCAACTACAAAGTCTATTACAGTTGGCCGGAGCGAATCAACGGCTTCCTTTAATGCCGGTCCCACTTCTTCTGGTTTAGTAACCCTAAGACCAAACGCACCATAAGCCTCTGCCAGCTTGACAAAGTCAACACTATCATCAATACTGGTAAATGAATACCTCTTATCGAAGAACAGGTCCTGCCACTGCCTGACCATCCCCAAGAACCCGTTGTTCAGGATAGCCACAATAACCGGTATATCGTTCTTCACCACTGTGGCAAGTTCCTGGCTGTTCATCTGGAAGGAACCATCCCCTGCGATGTCAAAGACCACTTTGTCAGGTCGTCCCTTCTTGGCACCCATGGCAGCCGGGAAACCGAATCCCATTGTCCCCAGTCCGCCCGATGATATGAAGGTCCTCGGCTGGGTATATTTAAAGTATTGGGCAGCCCACATCTGGTTCTGGCCAACCTCTGTAACAATAATACTATCCGGGTACAATTCATTTATCTGCTCGACAATATACTGTGGTTTCAATGACTTATCCATGAGGTACTTCAGTGGGTAAAGCTGCTTCCACTTCTCTACCTTCTTCATCCACTGGGTGGTCGTGGATTTGCTTTTATTTAATTCACTAATAAATTCCACGAGCATCTTTAGTATGGATCTTGCATTGCCCACGATGGGTATGTCCACACGTACATTCTTACTTATCTCGGCCGGGTCTATATCTATATGAATTATCCTGGCATTGGGAGCAAAGGAATCTACCTTGCCAGTAACCCTGTCATCAAACCTGACACCTATAGCTATCAGCAGGTCAGATTCCTGGATCGCAAAGTTGGCATATTTGGTACCATGCATCCCTGGCATACCTACACATAATGGATGGGTATCAGGAAAAGCACCTTTGGCCATGAGTGTGGTGGTCACAGGTGCATTGATGGTCTCTGCCAGTTCAAGTAACTCCTTGCTTGCATTTGATGAGATTATACCTCCACCAATGTAAATGACAGGACGCCTGGCTTTTATAATGGCTTCAGCGCCACGTTTTATCTGCATTTTGTGCCCGGTTTTCACTGGCTTGTATCCTCTCAGGTCCACTTTTTCAGGATATTCAAAATCTATCTCGTCAGTGGTTACGTCCTTTGGAATATCCACCAGGACGGGCCCCTGTCTACCGGTAGAGGCGATGTGGAACGCTTCCTTGATTATCCAGGGCAGGTCGTTCACATCCGTTACAAGGTAATTGTGCTTTGTGATGGGGAGAGTGATGCCTGTAATATTTGCTTCCTGGAAAGCATCGTTCCCGATAAGCGGCCTGGGTACCTGGCCTGTGATGGCAACCATTGGAACAGAATCCATGTAGGCATTGGCTATGCCTGTAACCAGGTTAGTGGCTCCCGGGCCGGAAGTTGCCAGGCAGACCCCAACTTTTCCTGTAGCACGGGCATATCCATCTGCTGCATGTGCTGCAGCCTGTTCATGCCTGACCAGTATATGGTCTATGTCTGCATCATACAATTCATCATAGATAGGCAGTAGTACGCCGCCCGGATACCCGAACATAACATCGACTTTCTCAGCGTACAGGGATTCTATAAGGGCTCTTGCACCCGTCATCCTGGTTTTTTTACCCATCTATTTGTTCCTCCGATTATTCTTTTCATTCATGATCTATTTCACTAAATATAGTATCAGTGGTGATAGTTTTACTACATTAATGTTATTATCACAGCCCTATTTCATGAGCCGGTTTATCCCTTCAAGAACAGCTTCCACAGATGCCATGATAATATCAGTTCTTGCACCCCTGGCAGTGATCACCTTACCGTCCCTGTTCAGTTTTACCCAAACCTCTACCAGGGCATCAGTTCCGCCGGTAATGGCATCAACATGATATTCTTCAAGCCTGATATCGGCAACACCTGCTATACCTTTACGCAGGGCCGCAATGGCCGCATCCACAGGACCATCTCCCACACCCGCCTCTATTATCTCGTTTCCATTGACCTTCATCTTAATAGAAGCAGTTGGTGTAACCATATTACCTGAAACAACTGTCAATTCTTCCAGCTTGACCTTTGGTTCACAGGTGATGTTCAGTACTGTCTCGGCTATGATCTCCAGGTCTGCATCTGTAACATGTTTCCCTTTATCACCAAGCTCCTTTATCCTGGCCACGATCTCATTTAGCTGTTCATCACTTACATCAAGACCCAGCTCTTTCAATGCCAGTATAACTGAACTCCTGCCCGCATGTTTGCCAAGTACGATCTTTCTCTGTCTGCCAATAATCTCGGGTTTTATGGGTTCGTATGTGGATGTGTCAGCTATCAGGCCGTGAACGTGGATACCTGCTTCATGTGTGAAAGCATTTCCACCTACAATGGCTTTATTTGGGGCCACAAGTATGCCTGTCAGTCTGCTCACAAGCCTGGAGGTTGTGTATAATTCATCCAGTTTGATATTTGAAGAATAACCGTAGAGGTTTTCCAGACCCATTACAACCTCTTCAAGAGATGCATTGCCTGCCCTCTCACCTATGCCGTTAATAGTAACATGTGCTTCAGATGCACCGCCTCTCAGGGCCGATATTGTATTGGCGGTCGCAAACCCGAAATCATTGTGGCAGTGTATTGCTACGGGCTTATTAAGGGTTGAGAGTTCCTTGAATATCTCATAGGTCTTTTCAGGGACCAGCAGTCCCACGGTATCACAGAACACGACCCTGTCAGCTCCTGCTTCAATACCTTCACTGTACAGGGACCTCAAAAAGCCCATATCTGCCCGTGAGGCGTCCTCACCGCTAAGTTCCACGATGAGGCCGTGGTCCTTGGCATACTCTGTGGTATCCAGGGCCATTTGTTTCACAGTTTCCCTGTCTTTTTTTAGCTTGCTTTGGATATGCAGGTCAGATACCGGTACGACCAGGTGGATTGAATCCACATCGCATTCCAGTGCAAGATCAATATCTTCATTGCGTACCCGGCAGTAACTGCAGATCTCAGCATTTAGCCCCTCATTGGCAACTGCACGTATGGCTTCCCTCTCACCTTCGGAAGTGATTGCAGAACCAGCTTCGATAATATTGACACCAAGGGCATCAAGTTTGTGTGCAATTAACAACTTATCTTTAGTCGAAAGCGCAACTCCCGGGGTTTGTTCGCCATCCCGGAGTGTTGTATCTAAAAATCGGATATCTCTATTGACAAATAAAACGATCCCTTCTTGCCATAATTTATCACCTGTTTAAGTAGGTGTAAAATAATGTTAAGTTATAAAAAAGTATCGAAGTTCAAGAGAAAATGCTCACTTCGTTCGCATTTTCTAAGCCTGCAGGAAAGTATATGCTTTCCTATACGTTTAAAAAAAGAAAAAGCACAGGCCAACATTTGCCAGCCTGTTTTTCAATACACTTATCATATTATATCTATGATCGAGCCGCCGTTGTTGCCACTGCTAATTGCGGAACCAACTGCCATTCCTTCTTTCTGGCCTTCATTTATGCCATAGGACTGGGGACCCAGGATCTGGGCGGACTGGACACCGGTCATGATAGCCATGACACGTATCCTGCCTTCATATTCCTTATTGACCCTTGCACCCCAGATGACATTTGCCCTGTCATCCAGTTCATAGGTAAGAGACTCTGCGACTGCTTCTGCCTCGGACAGTGTAAGGTCAGGACCGCCAGTAATATGTACCAGGCATCCGGTGGCACCTCTGTAATCAACATCCAGCAGCGGATGGTTCAGTGCTGCACGTACTACATTGTCGCCTCTGTCCTGGCTCTTTGCCTCGCCGACAAGCATCACTGCTACACCGCCGCAGCCCATGATGGTCTTGACATCAGCATAGTCCAGGTTGATCAGTGAAGCCTGGGTAATGGTCTCGCTAATACCTTTTACAGTCTCAGCTATCAACTGGTCCATAACAGAAAATGCCTGTTCGATCGGCAGGTTGGGTACATAGTCCAGCAACCTGTTATTATCCAGCACCAGCACTGTATCTGCGGCTTTCCTGAAGGTCTCAAGACCTTCTTCGGCTTTGATGGCTCTTGCCCTTTCAACCCTGAAGGGGCTTGATACCATACCGACTACAATGGCATCCTGTTGTTTAGCGATCTCAGCCACTACAGGTGCGGTACCTGTGCCTGTTCCGCCGCCCATGCCTGCTGTAATAAAGACCAGGTCTGCGCCCTTTAGAACTTCTTCCAGTGTCCCTCTTGCAAGTTCGGCTGCTTTGCGCCCAGTTTCAGGATAGCCACCTGCACCAAGTCCCCTGGTAAGGGATTTGCCTACGAGGATCTTTTTATCTGCCTGGATCATATCCAGGTGTTGCTTGTCTGTATTGATTGCAATAGTCTCTGCGCCACTTACTCCCATATTATAGAGCCGGTTTATTGTGTTATTGCCTGCTCCGCCGCAACCCACGATCACGATCTGCGGGTCGCCGAAGTCTTCACACATTTCTTCAATTTGTCTGGACTCCCTGAGGAGTTTTTCTTTTTCCGTGTGTTTTAATGCTTCTTGTACAATAGTTTGCATTCTGTATTCATCCCCTGCAAATTCATACGACCTAAGCCGTACCTATCCGTTCCAGTAATTGCATGTTACGGATTATTTTATCACTTCGTTGATCTATCAGGTCCCGTATAGCCGCCCTGATTGCTTCACTTGTGGACGGAAATTCACCCATGTTTACCATGACGTCGATCATTTCTAATTGCTTCTCGGGGAGCCTTATTGTTATTCTTTCCATTGGTTTTTACTCCCTTTAATGTAATAATTCTTATCAGACGTACGTCAGACATGTGTCAGTCGTGTGGCTGACGTATGTCTGCTGATTGTCTGACAAAAGTAAGACATCTGTATGCTATATGTCTGACAACAATAATATATATAGTTTGCGCAGGTTTTGGTCTTGGGACCAAATTCACATGAGATAGAAAGATCTTGCTCAATATGAAATGCGTGGGTTGCTGGTGTTGGTGAATCTAATTAAACCACAGATAAACACAGATGAACACAGATTTTCAGGCAGCGTATCCGCGTTTATCGGCGTTCATCTGCGGTTAGTTTAATAATACCAACATGTAATGTAATTGCCTTATATTACCACAAGTAATATATATGATGCAATTTTATTACAGCCTATGTGATTACCATGGTTGGTAAAACAATACAGGACATCAATGCTAAAATCGCTGACGGCAGCGTCCATGTAGTTACGGCAGAAGAGATGCCTGACATCGTGGCAGAACTGGGGCCAGATGGCGCCGCAAAGGAAATAGATATAGTTACTACAGGTACTTTCGGGGCCATGTGCTCATCCGGTGCCTTTCTCAATTTCGGGCATTCAGACCCCCCCATCAAGATGCAAAAGGTATGGCTCAATGACGTAGAAGCCTATGCCGGTCTGGCCGCCATTGATGCCTATATAGGCGCAACCCAACTCAGTAAGAGCAGGGGCATGGAGTACGGAGGAGCACATGTAATAGAGGACCTTGTGGCAGGCAAGTCCATAGATATCCATGCCACAGCCTACGGCACCGACTGCTATCCCCGCAAGGTGCTGGATACTACTGTGACAATAGACGACATAAATCAGGCAACAATGTTCAATCCCAGAAACGGTTACCAGAAGTACAATGTAGCTACCAACTGCTCGGACCGTACCCTGTATACATATATGGGAACACTCCTGCCCGACTGCGGCAATGTTACATATTCGGGTGCGGGGGTACTCTCGCCATTGTACAATGACCCCACTTACCAGACCATTGGCGTGGGGAGCCGCATTTTCCTTTGCGGAGCCCAGGGGTATGTGACCGGGCAAGGTACCCAGCATGAACCGGACAATAATTTTGCGACAATGATGGTACAGGGCGACCTGAAACAGATGGATAAGAAATACGTAAGGGGTGCCAGCTTCCATGGATATGGCACATCCCAATACGTAGGTATCGGCATCCCAATACCTATTTTAAACGCAGATATTGCAAAGGCCACTGCAGTGACCGATGCTGATATCACCGTTGACGTGCTGGACTACGGCGTTGCGCGCAGGAGCAGACCTGTACTGCGCCAGGTTACCTATGAAGAACTGAAGTCAGGCATGATAGATATCAATGGAAGAGAGATCACAACGTCACCTATGTCGAGTTTCCATGATGCCAGGGCCATTGCAGGGGAATTGAAGGACTGGATACAAAAGGGGACGTTCTATCCGACGCTTCCTGTGGAGCGTTTGCCCAATACTGGTGTGGTGTTCAAGCCAATGAAACAGATAGGTGAGCAGCCCACAGTAGCTGATGTGATGGCAAAGCGGGTAACCACCATTTTGCAGGGGCTGACTGTGGAGAATGCTGCAAAGGTGATTATGGAAGGGAACTTCAACCACCTGCCTGTGGTGTCGGATGAGGACCGGTTGGTGGGAATTATCACGGCATGGGACATTGCCAAGGCTGTGGCAAAGAACAAGCGGGACAAACTGGATGATATCATGACCAGGACTGTGGTCACTGCTGATGCCTCCGAACCCATTGATATAGTGGCACGAAGGCTGGAGCAGCATAATATCAGTGCCCTGCCTGTGGTGGATAAGCACAGCAGGGTAAAGGGTATCATTACCAGTGATGATATCAGTAAACTGGTGGCCAGGAGGTAGGAGATATGAAGATCACATTACATGCAACCCCGGATATTACTCCAAGACCTTTGATAGCAGAGGTGATACTGGAGACCGGGGCATTGCTGAACATTGACAGGGCAGATGTGAAACCAAAAGGTGGCGAGGTTGTGATAGACGTGCCAGAGGATGAATGCGAGCGGGTTGTGGCAGCTTTTAAGAAGCGCGGTGCCACTATAACATGCCTGAAGCAGCCGATAATCAAGGACGATGACGAGTGCATCAACTGCGGTGCATGTATCTCGGTATGTCCCACAGGTGTGATATCTTTCATGGACGACTGGAGTGTGCAGATGGACCTGGATAAGTGTGTGCAGTGCGGTGCGTGTGTGACTATGTGTCCCCATGGTGCGCTGACGGTTGGGAAGTAAATA
>PYCK01000087.1 GCA_009649835.1 Candidatus Methanocomedens sp.
CCGATATATGCAAACGTCACCGATGCTGCCGGAAACACAAACAGCACCCTCATCAATGTCACACGTACCACTGTATCCAAAACCAGTAGCGGTGGCGGTGGAGGCGGCGGCACCTCTGGCGAGGATTTCTACAACATAGCCGAGACCGAGACCCAGCGCGTCTCCGTCTTCAAAGGCGACAATGTGAGTTACTCATTCGAGAACACGCAAAACCCCATCCTGAACATCAAATTCACAGCAAAGGTAAGCGCAGGTAAGGTCGCCTCCAAGATAGAGGTCCTGCGAAACACATCCACAATGGTAGATACACCCCCACCTGGCAAGGTATATCAAAACATCAACATCTGGGTCGGCAACTACGGCTGGGCGACTGAGAAAAACATAAAAGATTTGACCATCAGCTTCACAGTCCCCATTGACTGGATAACGTCAAATAATATTGATAAAAGCAGCATTGCGCTCTACCGGTACAATGATGACTCCTGGGAACAACTGCCCACGTCGCTGACCACAAGAAATGAAAACAGCATAACCTTTACAAGTTCAACACCAGGCTTCTCACCTTTTGCCATCTCAAGTGAAACTGTTTCTATCCCTGCCGTCATTCCTACAGCTTATCATACACCTGCAGCAGTGGCGACCAATGGATCCAATATCACTTCAAGCTCCCAGACAAATGAAGTTGAACCCGGGGGCAAAGCAGGCACGATCATGCTGTGGGTCCTGTTCATTATCGTTATCATGGCAGTCACAGTGATCATCTACCAGAGGAAGGATGAAATACTGCAGGGAATAAACAATATGAGACAGCAGCGCGGGCGATAGTTATATTACCTATCGTGTAATAAATGGGCTCGAATCATATACCTGAATAAATAATTCAGCTTACGATCACATAATAAACCGATGAATAATGACGGACATCAACATGTCCGGAAGGAGATTTGAAAATCATGGCACAGGCAATATTTGTAAAATTTGACGTTCCTGCAGAACTTGAGAACAGTGCATTAGAAGCACTTGAACTTGCAAGGGACACAGGTAAAGTACGTAAAGGGACGAACGAAGCCACAAAAGCAGCAGAGAGAAGTACAGCCAAGTTGATATATATCGCAGAAGATATCAATCCCCCTGAGATCGTGGCCCATCTGCCGCCCCTGTGTGAGGAGAAAAATATCCCTTATATCTATGTAAAGAAACAGGAAGAACTGGGTGCTGCCTGCGGTCTGAAAGTGGGCTGTGCTGCGTCAGTGATCCTGGAAACGGGCAAATCCAAAGACCTGGTCGCTGATGTGGTCAACAAGACCCAGGCATTGAAGTAGGAACAAGATCATGTCAGAAAATTTAGGTTTTCCGGCCGAGATCATTGAGATCGTGGGCAATACCGGTATGCACGGTGAAGCTCTCCAGGTCCAGTGCAGAATTCTTGACGGCAGGGACAAGGGCAGGATCATTACCCGTAATTGTGTGGGCCCCATCAGGGTAGGGGATATCCTGATGCTGCTTGAGACATCAAGGGAAGCAAAGAAACTCAATACACGGTGATTTTGATGGAAGCACGTAAATGTTCGTTCTGCAAAGGTGACATCGAAATGGGTACAGGCAAGATGTTTGTTAAAAAGGACGGCAGTACATTGCATTTCTGTTCAAGTAAATGTGAAAACAACATGAAACTCGGCAGGATCCCCAGACGTGTTGAGTGGACTGGTGAGCACAGGAAACTGAAAAACAAATAATTTCATATTTTTTTTATCAGGTCGGAATTTAAATGCAGCTATCATACGTTATGGTAAAGCCGGACGGGGTACAGCGCAATCTTGTGGGTGAGGTAATATCCCGCATGGAAAAACGCGGATTGAAGATACTTGCCCTGAAGATGTACACGATCCCGGAAGAAACTGCCAGAGCCCATTATGCCGAACATGAAGGGAAACCTTTCTTCCAGTCACTGCTGGACTTTATTACCAGCGGGCCATCGGTGTCCATAGTTGTTCAAGGGAAAAACGCAGTATCAGTGATCAGGACAATGGTCGGTGCCACCAACCCATCTGAAGCGGCGGCAGGTACTATCCGGGGCGAATTTGGCCTGGATACGGGGCGAAATATTGTCCATGCTTCTGATTCTACTGAATCGGCAAATCGCGAAATCAGCATTCATTTTAGTGAATCCGAGATATCGCAATATTTGCGGATCGATGAACAATGGCTATACGAATAACTTATAACCAGGAACCAAACAATTCAAACTATCTTTGCGGACTTCGCGCTCTTTGCGGTGACCAAGATCATACACCGCAAAGGACACTCACCTCCTATGGAGTTGAGTGCCTCTTACGCCCGTAGGGCGTGCAGGTCGCAAAGAGCGCAAAGTGTTCAGGATATATGTCAAAGATATTATATTCTTGACTACAATATTGCTTTGTTTCACTGGCCTGTTATCTCAAGTAGAGATTATTAATATATGATTGATGCATATCTTTAAATTGTGTCAAGAACAACCTATTATACATAGTTAAAATATTTTAGCAAGGGGGAAACCCAGTGGCTAAATCTGTTGTTAAAGAAAAGAACCTACGGACACCAATAGTATGTGTTATGGGTCATGTGGATCACGGCAAGACCAGTCTTCTCGATAAGATAAGGGGCACAGCAATCGTAGACGGTGAAGCCGGAGCCATTACCCAGCATATCGGTGCAACTGAGGTTCCCCTTGATGTTATTAGCAGGATATGCGGCTCAGTCCCTAAGGGTAAGTTCAAGATACCGGGATTGCTTTTTATTGATACACCCGGACATCATGCATTTACCACCCTTCGCTCCAGGGGCGGAGCACTGGCAGACCTGGCAATAGTGATCGCGGACATTAATGAAGGATTCCAGCCCCAGACCATCGAAGCCATCAACATCCTGAAACATTACAAAACACCTTTTGTGATAGCTGCCAACAAGATCGACAGGATACATGGCTGGGACCCGCAGTCCATGTCATCTTTCATATCTTCCTACAATAAACAGCCTGAACATATCAGGTCAATGCTTGATACGAAATTCTACGAGATAATAGGTAAACTGTATGAACTCGGATTCAGTAGTGATCGTTATGACAGGATTCGGGACTTCCAGAAAACCATTGCAGTAATACCAATTAGTGCAAAAACAGGTGAAGGATTACCTGATATACTCATGGTCCTGCTGGGCCTTGCCCAGAAATTCCTGGAATCCAACCTGGAATACCATGCTACAGGTCCGGGTGTAGGTGTAGTGCTTGAAGTAAAAGAAGAACGCGGACTTGGTACAACCCTTGACACCATCCTGTATGACGGGGAGATCAAGGTGGGGGATATGATAGCTGTGGGTACCCTGGCCGAACCCATAGTGACCAGGATCAGGGCATTATTAAAACCAAGACCCCTCTCTGAGATCCGTACAGAAGAGAAGTTCAAACAGATAAAGCATGTAACTGCTGCCGCAGGACTGAAGATTTCAGCACCCATGCTGGATGATGCAATATCCGGTGCACCCATAAGGGTGGTTACCAAAGAGAATACTGATGAGATATCAAAAGAGATCATGTCAGAGATAGAGCAGACCAGGATCGAAACTGACAATGTAGGGGTCATTATCAGGGCTGATACCATCGGCAGCCTGGAAGCACTGGTCAATGAACTGAAAAGCCAGGAAATTCCCATCAGGAAGGCAGATGTGGGGAATATTTCCAGACGGGATATTATTGAGGCTAAAGCCCTGGAGGATCCGTTATACTCGGTCATCCTTGGTTTTAATGTTGATATACTGCCCGATGCACTTGATGAACTCCAGAAAAGCGATGTCAAACTCTTTATGAGCAGTGTCATCTACCAGCTTGTTGATGATTATGAAGAACATGTGGAAGAACAGACTGAAATGACAAAAAAACAAAAGAGTGAGGCTGTCATAAGACCGGGCATGTTCAGATTACTGCCAGACCACACATTCAGGCAGAGCAAACCTGCTGTAGTGGGCGTGGAAGTTGAAGGCGGCATTATCAGGACCAGGCTGAACGTGATGAACGAGGAGGGCAGCCGGATTGGTTTTATCAAGGGTATACAGGAACACGGTGAGAATGTGGGTGAGGCAAGGTATGGCGCACAGGTTGCAGTGTCAATTGAAGGCCCTATCGTTGGCCGCCAGATCAATGAGGGCGACCTGCTCTATATCGAAGTACCTGAAAAACATGCAAAGATCGTAGAACAGGAACTTATTGAATCACTTAATCCGGATGAAATTGAAACACTTGAAAAGTACCTAGAGATCAAGCGAATAGGCAATCCATTCTGGGGCAAATGATATCAGGCCAGTCTCTTAACCAGTTCATCTTTTTTTAGGTTCACCAGTACACTCGTAAGCGTCTGCTTTGTAGATGTCCGGTAATATTCCCTGGTGATATGGCCAAAGGATTCCACAGCATCCTCCAGCAGCCCGTTGTCCTTTGTTCGTGCTCCCATCCTCACCTGGGTCTCGGCAATGGCCTGGAATATGGATGAGCTTTCGAACTCATCTTCCAGACCCGCTGAACTATCCACAGCTTTGGTAATGCACTCCCTGGCCATATCTTCCTGCCCAAGATCAATGAAAAGTCGCGCCAGGTCAACGTAAGCAGATGCCCTGTATATATCCTGGCTGATAAGTTTTGACTTATCAATGATCGCCATTGCTTTATTTGCAGATCCAACAGCAGACGGAGTATCATCATTACTGTGCTGGATACGGGCAATACTCCTCCAGGCAGATGAGCGGTATGTATCATATTCAATGGTACCTGCAAGTTCTTTTGAATTTTCGAATGTGGCAGGCTCATTCATTTTCATTCCCACATCTGCAATTGCGGCTACTACTCCCTGCAGGGCATGACTCCGGTCGTGTCCTGCTTCGGTATTGGCTGATAGTTCAAGCGATCGATCTGCCAGTTCTGCATCGGCTGTGTTTATAGCCACTCTGGCCGTGCCCCTGACAATGTCCACAAATGCCTTGGAACGATCGTGCTCGTCAATGATCTTTCCTGTAAACCTTACAGCAGCATCCAGAAATGTGGTGTTGTTTGTCTCGACTGCCTTTTGTGCCAGTGCAGCGATACCTGCCCTGTATTTTTTGGAGCGGTCGATATCGTTCGTTATGGATTCTGCATTTTTCTTAAACTCCCTGATAAACTCCGATGATGTATCATTGACCATAGTTAAAACCCCTTTACCTGTCTAATCGTTCCTGAACCTGAAATATACTCTTCTGTTATTCTTGCCCTTGTTCTCTGCCTTGAATATCTCAATATGTGGTATCTCGCCGGTATTTGCCACATGGGTACCGCCGCAGGCCTGCCTGTCAACCCCGGATATTGTTATTACCCGTATTTCTTCAATCTCGGGCGGGAATGCATCCTTTAGTTTCACTACAGAGGGTATCCGGAATGCCTCATCCCTTGGCAGTATTTCAATACTGACAGGAAGACTTTGGTCTATTATCCCGTTGACCTTTGCTTCATATGATTGGATCTGCTCCCTATCAAAATTCTCAAGGCTGAAATCCACCCTGGTTTTTTCCTCTCCAAGCTGGTTACCTGATATCTGTGCCCCGGTCTCGTTGTGGATAATGGCACTGAGTATATGGCAGGCAGTATGGTATTTCATGAACAGGTAACGCCTGTCCCAGTCAATGACCGCTTTTACCCGGTCGCCTTTGACCAGCCCTGGCATAGCTACTTCATGACTGGTCACACTGCCGAATCTGCCTGCATAAACCACAGGGAATTCCTTGTCGTCCTTTATCAGCAAGCCTGTGTCATGGGGCTGGCCGCCTGAGTTCGGGTAGAACAGGGTCTTATCCAATACGATGAATTTATCGTCCTTCACACTTTCAACAGTAGCCTGGGATTCCTTGAGATAACAATCCTTCTGGTATAGAGCTTCCATGATAAGAATATTCGGCAGACTATTAGATAAAATTGTTGTATTTTTTGGGCTGTTAAAATATTTGGTATTGACACCATCAACCGACTTTACTCAATCTTTGCGGTCTTCGCGACCT
>PYCK01000088.1 GCA_009649835.1 Candidatus Methanocomedens sp.
GACAGAACACAACAGGATAGGATAAAACATGCCGGATATCTTCGAGATCACACACAAGGATTCTGCAGGCAGGATAGGACGCCTGGCCACACCTCACGGCACGGTTGAGACGCCCACTATCATGCCGGTCATCAATCCTAATATCCAGACCATCCCGGCAAAAGAGATGCCGGGTTTTGGTGCACAGATGGTTATTACGAACTCATATATCATCTACCGCAACCAGGAACTAAAAGAGCAGGCACTATCAGCCGGGCTGCACAGCCTGCTGGAATTTGACGGCCCCATCATGACTGACAGCGGTTCATTCCAGTTGAGTGTGTATGGCGATATTGAAGTGGATAATGCACAGATAATCAAGTTCCAGCAGGATATCGGTACAGACATCGGCGTGCCACTGGATATTCCAACGCCGCCTTCTGCCGACCGGGATGCGGCAAAGAGTGAACTTACCATAACAAACCAGAGGCTTATGGAAGCCCTGGAACTAAACAGTGACAGCTCCATGCTGCTGGCAGCTCCTGTCCAGGGCGGCATTTACCAGGACCTGCGCGAGCAGGCAGGCAGGGAACTGGGTGGGGCTGGTTTTGATATCTATCCCATAGGTGCGGTAGTACCGCTGATGGAATCATACCGCTATGCTGATCTGGTGGACGTGATAGTGAGTGCAAAGAAAGGGCTGCCCTCATCGGTCCCCGTGCATCTTTTCGGTGCCGGGCACCCGATGGTGTTCGCACTGGCAGTGGCACTTGGCTGTGACCTGTTCGATTCCGCAGCCTATGCCCTGTATGCAAAGGACGGCAGGTACCTGAGTGCAGAGGGTACATACCATATCAAGGACATGGAATACCTGCCCTGTTCGTGTCCGGTATGCATCGGCCATACCGCTGGCGAGATCGCGGCCAGCCCTGACAGGCAGGAACTGCTGGCCCGGCATAACCTGTACGCTACCTTCGCTGAGATAAGGCTGGTTAAGCAGGCACTGCGTGAGGGCAACCTCTGGGAACTTGTAGAAAGACGGGCCCGCATCCACCCCAGGATGCTTGATGGGCTGAAGCGGGCAGTGACATATGCTGACTGGATAGAGCAGTTCGACCCATCCTCAAAATCCACATACTTTTACTGCGGTCCCGAATCCACAAAAAGACCTGAGGTCATCCGGTGGAATACCAGGCTGGAACGTTTGGAACTGGAGGGGACGGTATTGATACGTCCTGGGGGGCGGGTCAGGCATGAATCAGAATATGACAATGTACTGCACTTCAAACCCCCGTTCGGTGCATACCCCCTGGAATTGAAAGAGACATATCCCTTTAATGCCGAGGTTGCAAATGTGCCGGACCACGAATCCCTGACCTGTGCCCTTGAGAACACTAAAAAGCTGATCGAGCACAACCCTGGTGCAGAGTTCACTTTCGTGTACCGGCAGTCCTGGGACCATCCCCTGATACAGGATATATGCCGGATAGTAAGTCACAGCTGGTCGGTCTGACCTTACTTTTTTAATCTCAACCTGACCACGGCTGCAAACATCTGGGGTATTACTTTTTTCAGGTCAAGCTTGGAACCTTCGATGTGGCGCCATTCCACAGGCACTTCCACTGTTGTATAGCCCATATCCCTGATGCGCCAGAGCAGTTCCACGTCAAAGGCATAGTTGTGGGTCTGGATATCAGCTGCCACCTGGTGGGCTGCCTGTGCATTTAGTACCTTGCAGCCGCACTGGGTATCCTTATAGGGCAGTCCGAACAACAGCCTGACCATTGCATTGAAACACCGGCTGGCAAGTACCCTGTGCGGGGGCTGGTGGGTGTGTATCACTGACCCGGGCAGGTACCGTGAGGAGATCACGCAGTCAATGCCATCCGGGACCATGTCCACCATCTTACCTACATCATGTGGGGGAACGGCACAGTCCGCATCCACCACTGCAATAATATTTCCCCTGGCCCTGGAAATGCCGAGCAGTATGCCGCCGCCTTTGCCAAGCCTGGTGGTATGGGATACTGACCTGACAGCAGGATGGTTTATGCTAAATTCTGCAACAAGTTCAGGGGTGGTGTCTGTGCAGCCGTCCATTACTACCAGTATCTCGTGTGGGGTTTTTGAAAAGAAGCGGGATAGTTCTTCTAGTGTACCTGAAATGCGTTTTTCTTCATTATAGGCAGGTATGACGATTGAGACCATGTCCTGCCCTTTTGTTACCGTCATTTGATAGGCACCAAAGAATTGTATGGTAGCCCGGCACGGATTCGAACCGAGGTCCGGGGATCCAGGGCCCCCAATGATTGACCGCTACACTACCGGGCTGCGACTATCTGAATATCACTTGTTACCTATAAGTCTAACGGATAAGCCCGGGTATGTGTTTAAAAAATTGAAGAAATAATATTGAGTTGGGATCTTTCCCAACTCTAAAACCTGCCATCTGTAAGGCTCAGGTGATCTTTTTCGATCTCTATAATAGCAGTGAATATCTCTTTTATCCTATCTTCAGTTGCCTCGCCCAAAAACCGGGTATAATGGCGGATCGCATTGGTCTCCCGCTGGTTGGATTCTTCCAGGTTGTCCAGGTTCATGTTACTGCACATGTCCCTGTCCCTGCTGATATCAGGGGATTGTTTTTTCAATTCCTTGACAATTGTGGAGGCATGTTCGGACTCTACCTTGCCCAAACGCTTGAACATGGTAGCATCGGCCACATTATCTGCCCTGTCCGCTGCACAGAAATAGAATTCTGCATTGCTTACCTCCAGATCCAGTGCTTCTTCCAGGTTCCTGCGGGATACATCGGTCAAGGTGTATTCCGGCAGTTCAAAGTCCCTGGCTTCGATCATATACTGCTGGTGGGCACCGCAGAACGGACAGTGGGTCGGCGGTGCATCCCCCAGATAACCTTCCTGGCATATCTTACATTTGAATACTTTCAAATAATCAACCCATCTGCAATTGAAACTATAGAAATTTAAACTTGTCGTGTTTTGCATGATAGTGGCATTCCTAAAAAGATTGAAATACTATAAATCCTATGTGATTGTCATCGAGCGTGGAATTTTCAAGAAAATGAATATTCCAGACAGGATAAACACGATTGACAGGATACAATCCAATCCTGTATATCCTGTAAATCCTGTCAAAAGATATGATTGAAACTAAAAGCAATTACCTATATCGATATCGAAATGAGTTAATAATTTCCTTACGTTGAAAAAAACAGGTAAGATTTAAATGACAAATTTAGGAACACTACTTCTTAATAGTACACTTCTATTTAGTCTATTATCCATAGTGCTGCTATTGTACCGTGAATATTCAGGGGTAAAGGAAATAACAGTTTCGGCCAGGTGGACAATCCGGATATCGGCCCTGTTATCAGTCCTGACCATGCTGCTGTTGATCTATTATTTCCTCAGTTCTGATTTCAGGTTCACCTATGTTTCCCAGAACTCATCTACGTTACTAGGTCCAATATATCAACTGGTAGCTACTATTGCGGTGCAGGACGGTGCGATGCTGTTCTGGACTGCACTTGTATTTTTACAAATATTATGGATAAGCGAACGATATGACACGGATTCCAGGTTCTTCAGGCGCATGCTGATCATAATGCTGGCTGTGGGTGCCATGTTCACCTACGTGATCGCTTACAAGTCAAGTATGTACCCCTTCCAGACCTGGTTCGATCTTTGGGGCAGCCAGTATAATATCCCTGTGGACTATGCAATGTCCGAGGGTGCAGGATTGCGTCCCATATTGAAGGACCCCATAATGGCCATACACCCGCCGTCCCAGTTCGTGGCATACGCCACCACACTGATACCATTTGCTGCTGCCCTGTCCTACATGATAACAAGTGGCGTAGGCAAGCAATGGGAGAAAGTGCAGCGCCAGTGGATACGTTTCTCATGGTTCTCCATGTCCCTTACCCTGATACTCGGTGGTGCCTGGATATACAAGCTTGCCCAGTGGGGTACACTATCAGGCACTGGCAATATTTGGGCATGGGACCCTTATGAGACCACACCATTCATTGTGTGGATGATAACCACCATGTACATGCACATGGCATACAAGTACAGGACCGGCAGCGAGTATGAGGTGCTCACCCCCCTGTTCGGTACACTTACTTTTATCACAACACTCTATGCAGGCTGGGTGGCCCGCAGCGGTGCTGTCTCATCCACCCACGATGTGGGTGCGCTGCCCAGTGCCAGTATCTTTTTCTGGTCAACTATCCTGCTGCTGGCTGTTGTATTATACCTGTCTTTTATGAAGATCAAGGATGCAAAGGATGAAGAAGGGGGAGGAGGAACACTGTTCACCCTGTCCCACATGTTCGACCTGACAGCCATCGTATTTATCATCCTCGCCTTTATTTCCTTCTTTGGCATTACGGCACCTATCTATTCCAAGCTGGTGATGCACGTAAACGCCAATCCCACAGATAGGGAGTTCTTTAATACGCTGGCGTACCCGTTCACTATGCTGCTGATGCTTATTATCGGTGTGTGTCTGCCGTATAAGCCTATTGTAAAGAAAATAGGGGCACAGAAGTATCTTATTGTCGCGGCTGTTATACTATTGCTCAGTATAATCTTTGCATTCATTGTCCCCGGACCTGAATATTACGTGATAAACCCTTCCAGCCCGTTCTTCAAGTCTGCTTCGGGTATTACGCAGATGCTGGGCAGCCTGTCGCTGCTTAGCTACGCGCCTATCTTCCTGTTCGCACTGGCAGCTATTGTGTACAGGTTCGTGCTGGATGTCAAGGGTACAAAGGACAGTAAACGATTGATTAAGCCCGCAGGTATAACCCTGATACACCTGGGTACGATCCTGCTGCTGCTTGGGGTTATTGTTAGCCAGTCCTTTGACGTGACCTACAGGATGAATTATACTGACTCTGAGTTGGGTGAGATACAGTACGTCAGCACAGGGTCACTTGACGATTATGGTACTATTAAGGATTACAGGGACAATCCTCTTGGGCTTGAGCTGGTACTTAACAATGGGGATCCAATACATACCGTGAGCACCAGTGACAGGATGGTGGAAGGCCTGACAAAGAATGTTTTCTACATCAATCTCTACAGGGACAGTAAGAAGATATCGACAGGTGCGGCACTTTTCTGGATCGAGCTTAATGATGGGGATCTGGATGGCACTTTCGAGAGGGTGGAGTGGACAAATATCATGGATGACGAACAGCTTTTCAAGACCTATCATGTGAAGTACGGCGGNCGNATAGGTGACGGATATAATTTCGTGATCAAGGAGATTCCGCTTATCAGTGCTGTGTGGATCGGTTCAGCNATGATGTGTATCGGTGTGCTGCTTACTTTTGCTGACCAGCAGTTGTTCNGTGTAAAGGAGAAGATCAAGTTTAAGGGGAAACCAAGGACTGTGCCTGAGGCACCTGCGAAGAAGGTGAGGCACAAGAGGAAGAAACCTGCACCTAAAGAATCAGGTGCTGCTGATAAGTACGAGAAGATGTTGATGGAAGAGCTTGAGGCTGCTAAGAAATAGGCAGGCTTGAGACTTCTTTTTTATTTTTGTTTTACATGACCGATACCTTGTAGAAATAAGAAGCACTAGGGTTGAGATCCGAAACCAGGGACTGTAGCCGTGGACTATGGGGGCGGAAGTAGCGTCCCCACGCATGTGGGGAACACGCGGTTCCATGCTGGAGTGCACCCCAAATAACGGACAAGTAGTTAAGCAACTTTTACCTTTGGGGCGTACATATGAAACTAACAGAATAGAGTTATAGGTTGCATTGTGCCCGAAATATTTGAGCAAGACACATCTCATTAAAGTGGAATAAAAAAATGAATAAGTATGACGTTATAGTTGTAGGTGCGGGGATCAGCGGACTTCTGGCTGCGCTCACACTGTCAAAACATGGTAAAAGAGTGTTGGTGCTCGAAAAAACTGGGCATGTAGGCGGAAATTGCAATAGTTACATGGTGGATGATTATCAGGTCGATACCGGTCCCCATGCCATCACGCATCTTGCAGTTGGACCATTGAAGAGGCTGATGGATAACTATTTTAATTACATGCCAGTGTTTGAGGATTATGGGAATTATTTTATCAGAACAGAAGACAGTTTCCAGAAGGTCCCATCGAACTTGAAGGATTTTATCACATACGACATTCTTCCAAAAAAAGACAGGCTTGTGCTGTCACAGGCAGCCACAAAAGCTCTTACGCTATCAACTTTTGGTATAGACCTCTCTAAACAATCGGTGTATGATTCACTGCCGCGTACCCTGTCAAAGGATACATATGATCTTGTCAACGCAATATCATATTTCCTGTCAGGGAAATCTATGAAGGAGACATCTGTTCACAGGATGCTGACCGGCAGCAGTTTCATACGCGACAGTGTCACACAGGAGCATTTTGAAAGTATTGTGGGGCCAAAAGAAATGCCGCAACATACTGAATCTATTCTTCAGTCCATATTACGCTCCAATCTTCATACATCATTGGGGTTAAGATTGTCAGGGATACTGGGATCATCAATTCAGATCAAAAGCACTGTTCCAATCTCGCTTGCATCGATCAGTAGGTTTGCAGCTAATAGTGATACTGCCCAAGCTCAAGGGTATCCGCGCAAAGGGCTCAAATCAGTGTTAAATGCTGTTCTCTACTCTCTTCCGGAAACGGTTGAGATGCAGACCCGGTGTGAGGTAAAACGCATCCTCACAAATGAGGGGAGGGTCATAGGTGTAGAAGCGGACCAGGCTTACTATGCCGATCTTGTGGTCTATACAGGTTTTGCAAAGAACCTGCCTGATATTGTTGAAGATCTGCCAATATCTTATATTAACTATCTTGGCGGAATTGTCCAGACCAAGAGCCTGACCGTCTGGTTAGGTCTTGACAGGAAGATGGACGAGTTCAACTATATGGGTTCTGAGCTATGGTTCAAGGACACCCCATACTGGGCAATGCCGATAAGTAATTTCGACTCATCTCTTGCACCAAAAGGAAAACAGCTCGTAGGGTTCGGGTTTGTGATGGATGATGACAAATCTGGAGATTCAGTTATAAAGAAGGCGTATGATACTGTTTACCGTGCCCTGCCATCCATAGAAAGACATGTTGAAATGCAGCATGAACAGATCACAATTCCTGAAAAAGCGGCTATCACCATTAATGGAAAAATCGCAGATATAAGGACACCGATCAAAAACTTGTATCTGGCCGGCACGGATACGGATAGCCGGAGTATGGGCATAACCCGCGCTGCGTATTCGATCATAGAGATGCTGGGTGCGTTGAACGAAGACGGGAACCTGCACTAAGGCAGGTTTTATTGTGTTATATCGGCAGTCCAAGCCAGCCGAATACTCCGATCATCTTCAGGCTCATATATATCATTAGAGCAATGAAAATAT
>PYCK01000089.1 GCA_009649835.1 Candidatus Methanocomedens sp.
ATTCCGTACAATAATTCATCATAATATCATTCAATTATATTACAGTTATTATATATATATTTTTTTAATTATCAGATGAGTCTTGGATGCTGATTTTCAAATTATTGCGCAATGCTTCCTGTAACCGCCCACCAATGTCAGAATCCTTGACAATCCTGATATCACCTTTTCGCCCCACAGTAGCAGTAAAGATAGTTTCTCCCCCCACCATCACTTCCACATTCTCCCCTGGCACTCCAGACGATTTTAATATAATGTGTTTCTTCTTCAATGAGATTTCAGGAACCATTATCTTTCCTGGTTCCCCCACTTTTGACACCTGGGCGCTGTCCAGGGGTCTAACATCTATATGGATGCCAAGTCTTTTTTCCATCGTCTCGATGTTCCTGCCACCCTTGCCGATCACTTCAGGGATGTCAATATCATTCACCCACAAGGTGGCCCTGTTATCCCCGCTCAATTCAACCTTAACAGGCCCGTTCACCTTACGGCGAAACTCGTCGCGTATACGTTCGGCAGCCAGTCCCCATGCTGAGGGGACAGCCTCCCCGGTTCCGGCAGTGGGCATTACCACTACCTGTTCACCGTATGTATATATCTCGAACTCGGTCCTGCCGCTCTCAAAGTCAGTCACCGCTATCACCGGGCGAGCCAGGTCGGATTCGGTCATACCATGAGGCACTTTAACAGTGAACTTGATATCCTGCACACTGGCCACTTCCCCTCTGTCAATGAATATCACCGTATCCACTACCTGTGGTATCATACCCAGGTCCACCCTGCCGATAAGCCTCTGGATAGCATCCACTGGCCTGTTGGCATGAACCACACCCACCATGCCCACACCGGCCAGCCTCATATCAGCGAACACCTGGAAATCCGTGGTCTTGCGCAACTCGTCGTAAATAGTATAATCAGGCCTGACAAGCAGCAGCAGATCTGCTGTCTTCTCCATACTCCCTTCCAGCGGCGAATACTGGGTGATTGCATCTTCTACTGACAGGTCCCTGGGTGATTCCATTGTCTTGACGATCTTGTTACAGCTTTGGAGGAACTCTGCCACCCCTGCGGCGAATGTGGATTTTCCAGCCCCTGGCGGACCTGCTATAAGTACACCCCGCTGCTGGCCTGCCAGTCGCTGCTTTAGTTCCCCTGCCATCCTGTAATCGTCCATGGACACAAATGCTACCGGTCGCACCGCAGTGATCTCCATGCCGTCCGAGAAGGGCGGGGAGGCGATTGCGATCCTCATGTTCCCAAGCTGGAGCACTGTCGCACCGTCGTGTTCCATCTCCACGAAGCTCTCAGGGTCCCTCCTTGTCCTTTCGATAAGTTCCCTGGCCATTAACCTGAGCTCGTTCTCAGTGCTGGGAGTTTCGCCTATCCTGACGAGCTGGATATCCTTGATGGAACCCTTTTTAGCAAGTGGCTCCACACCGTCCTTGAGATGTACTGACATTGTGTCGGGTGTGAAGAATTCCTCTATGCCAGTAGCTTTGGCCTCAGTTTTCCCAGGAGGCAGGAATATCACTTCCAGGCCCCTGGCATCAGCGATCATGGACTGCACCCGATCCCCTGTCATGAAGGTGGCACCGCAGTCAAGTGCAACGTGGCGTATCATGGCATCGATCTCTCCTGTTCTTGCCAGTTCCACCTGTGCCGGACCCGGCCGCTTTCCTGCAAATTCGAGTTCGATCCGGCCGAGATTTGCCATTTCCCTCAGCCTTCCCAGTTCCTCAAGTCCATTATACCCGGACTCACGATGCCGGTTTGCCTGCGATTCTATCTCGGCCACCACAGCCTCGGGCACGATTATCGTAGAATCCCTATATTCCCCTGCATCGATTAGGGAAGTGATGCGCCCTCCAATGATCACGCTTGTGTCAAGTACCAGTTTCATATCCCCACCCCCATCTTCCTGGACTAATATACGTCTTCGGGATCAAAGACCTTCTCGCTTACCACATCGCCTTCAAGCGTGCGATAGAAACATGACCGGTATCCCATATGACACGCACCGCCGCCCAACTGTTCAATCTTCATCAGTACAGCATCGGCATCGCAGTCAATGTACATATCGTGTACGAGCTGCACATGACCGGAACTTTCACCTTTGAGCCAGAGCTTGCCCCGGCTGCGGCTGAAGTAGTGAGCCTTCCCTGTCTCGACTGTCTTTTCCAGGGCCTCAAGGTTCATGAAAGCCAGCATGAGTATCTCGTTCGTCTCATGATCCTGGGCTATGGCAGTAATAAGCCCTTTATCATCAAATTTCAATTGAGCGCGTATATCGTCAGATAATTTCATCGAACTACCTGATGTTTTGTTATAATAAAATCATTTGGATGGAACTAATATATCTGGCTGCAAAAGTATAGAGCTGTAGAAGTATAGAGCAAGTTAAATGACCCTGAAAACCCGCATGGAATGCATAGTACCCGAACCGTTGTTACACCTGGTGCCAAATAGTTTTGATATCATCGGCAATATAGCCGTTATCTCTATACCGCCAGGACTGGATGAATATAAAGCACAAATAGCACAGGCAATTATCTTAAAACACGGCAACATCAGCACAGTGCTTAACAAAGTATCCATGCTGGAAGGGGAGGATAGGGTGGGAAGATATGAGATACTATCAGGTACTACTACCAGGACCGAGCACAGGGAATACGGGTTTCGCTACCGGTTAGATGTAAATGAGGTATTTTTTAACCCACATCTTTCTTACGAACGTTTCAGGATAGCATCCCAGATAAGGGGCGGTGAGCATATATTAGTACCATTTTGCGGTGTGGGTCCCTATGTTGTGAGCGCCGCCTCAAGGGGTGCGTGTGTTGTGGCTGTTGAAAAGAACAAAAAGGCGTGTAAGTGGCTGGCAGAGAATGTGAGGTTGAACCGGGTCGATACAAAGGTATCCATCATATGCGGGGATGCATCCCATATTCCCAATATGGTCAGGGGCAGTTTCCACAGGGCTGTACTTCCTATTCCTTACGGGATGGACCGTTTCCTGTATGAGATATCCGGACTTGTGGAACAGGGGGGAATAGTGCATTTCTATACGTTCAAAAAACAGTACCAGATTCAGGAACTGTTGGAAGAGTACCGGGACAATGGGTTTGATGTGGTCTTCTATCGCAGATGTGGTAATGTGGCACCAGGAGTAAGTCGATGGGTTTTTGACCTGAAAAAACAATGAAATAAAATCGAAACTTATTTACAATAGTGTAGATTCCTTTCAATTATCAAGTTTATTAGCACATATATCCAATATATAGTTTATTAGGGGATTAGAAATGAAGCCTATGAAAAGTGGTTTTGAATCAATTCGCAATTATCTTGGTTCCAAGAAGGAGAAAGGGCGGCGTAAGATTGCCCTGCTCGTAGATGGACCGAATATGCTAAGAAAAGAGTTCCAGACCAATCTGGAAGAGATACGGGATGTTTTAAAGGATTATGGCAGTATCAAGATTGGCAGGGTATTTTTGAACCAGTATGCATCTGATAAACTGGTGGAAGCAATTGAGACACAGGGTTTTGAACCGATCATTTGTACCAGTGATGTAGATGTAAGGCTGGCTGTAGAAGGCATGGAACTGGTGTTCAGTCCGGTGATCGATACCATTGCACTGGTGACAAGGGATGCGGATTTCAAGCCCCTTTTGTCAAAGGCCAATGAGCACGGCAAGGAGACGATATTATTCGGTGCCGAGCCCGGGCTGTCTGTTGCCCTGAAGAATTCTGCCGATTATGTGATCATCCTCAAGGAAGGCATAATGGAACATGAGTATAACAGCAGGGACTTAAAAGAATCAGGGACTGAGGATTTTTCTGAGGTGCCCTTGCCAGGTGAAGGTCAGGTTAAACTGTAGACGTGACCTGAATCAAAAAACAGGTTCTCTTTAACATTGTGTGGGTAACATCACTATTCAAGATATATCATTAAACATGGAATCGCATTGCCTGAATTAATGGACAGGATTAACTGGATTCACAGGATATGAAAGTGGCTCACACCATCCTGTAAATCCTGTAAATCCCGTCTAATATTTACCCACTTAATGTTGGGGTGATCCAAAAAACAAATCGCCTGCATTTTTGTATTTTATTTTACCATATCCAGTATCTTTTCCGGTGCACCGGCAAGTTTAACCAGGGCTTCGGCTTCCATGAAATGAAGGTCTGCCGGCACCACAAGTATGTGCAGGGGGCCGCCGAAGTCGTAATGTGCCAGTTCAACTAAGGGCCGGGCTACGACTACAGGTGATGGGGAGCCGGCCCTTGCCACACCCACGGTTAAACGGTGCTCCAGGTCCGGTTCGTCCTGCTGTGAATCCACTTCCACCAGGAGTTCACAGCCCCGGTTGATTGTCATGTATCCTTTTTCCGGGTCGATATCGAGGAAGACCAGGGTGTGCATGCCGCCATCCAGGTTTGACCTGATGGTATCGTAGGGGGTATGGGAGATGATGGTCCTGTCTTTATGGGTGTACGGATGCGGGATTGTGGTGGATTTGCCGAAGCGGTAATTTTGCAGGCCGGTAAGGCCTGGTACGGCGCTGAGAATGGACGAGCCGTGGATGACAGAGGTCTCAATACCCAGTTCATGGGCCCGCATGCGCAGGTCTACGTGGGTGGTGCTGACCATGGCATCGCCGCCTGTGAGGAAGACTACATTTTCGGTAAGGGCACGTTGCAGCCATTCGGGCTGCTGTTCCACATCCTCACGGTCCAGTACGGTTATTTCCCTGCCATAGAGGGCTTCCATTTCCTTGATGGTGGTACCCATGAGGGCCGAGGTGTAGAATTCAGCATATACACGATCTGCATGGCGGATGGCTTCCAGGCCCTTGACAGATATGTCTTTTTCGTCATAGAGGCCGATGCCGATGAAGGTAAGCATAAGGGTAATTTTGGGGCGGGGCAGGATAAAGATTTCTGGGAGTAATTGTTGTGGTACTTTGTTAGAGACTTTTTATTATTTTCTGGGACGATTCGAAAAACCGCAGAGAGCGCAAAGGGACGCAGAGTAAAATAACGACCCTCTGCGACCCTCTGCGTCCT
>PYCK01000247.1 GCA_009649835.1 Candidatus Methanocomedens sp.
GGGTATAAGTGATATAACACCTACAGGAATTATAGGCAATTAACAATGTCTGCTACAACAATAGCTGTATCCTCGGAAACAAAAGAAATATTACGTCAATTTGGGGAAAAGGGTGAGAGCTATAACAATATAATCAGAAAGCTCATCAAAGAAGCGGGCTGGAAAARRTTGGACAAACGATGGAACAAAATACTTGAAAATGATGAGTTCATTTCGCTGGACGAACTGTAATGTATTCNGTAATCRTTTCCCGTACTTTCCAAAAGCAAATCCATTCCCTGTAAAAACAATTGCAAAAAAGGATCAGAAATGCGCTGAAAGAGTTGGAAATAGACACAAACCAACCAAGATCAGATGCAGATATTAAGCCACTGACAACACCAAGCCCTATTCAAGCCAGGGGTCCGTAACTACCCCTCCASAATCCTGCCCACATACCGAACAGCAACACATACCCCATCGCACACCCCGCACCCATCACACTGCTCTGACACCCTGATGCGCCCATCCTCAAAACTAATAGCTTTTTTCGGGCAGGCCTTCTCACATATCCCACACCCAGTACACTTCACCGCCCTCGTCAACTGCCTGGCAGCCGCTTCAAAGAGCTCTTCAGTCGTCTCCCTGTCCCCCGCAGTGACCTGGAAAGTACCGTCCGTGTACAGTTTCACACTCCCCCCACCTGTCAGGACCACCAGCACACCCAGTTCTTCCGAATAACGGGCCTCACCCAGCATCCTCATCATTTCCATAGCATCCGCAGGCCTGACACCCCTGGCAGTGCCCTCGATACTGTACCCCCCGGCCTTGCATGGAGATATGCCCGAGACCACCCTTATCCGGAAAGCTTCATCCCCTGCATCCTTTGAGACAATATCAATACCCAACTGCCGGGCCAGCAATCGCATCTTAGGAGGATGCTCCCGCCAGCGCCAGAACCCGTGGTCGATGTACCCGCCCGGGAGCCCTATGCGCTGGGCCCAGTCCCGCAGGTATGTATCCCACCTCTGGTACAGGTCAGGGTGCAGATCAAGCATACGCCGGAATTCCGCACCCAGGGCCGCCGGGCACAGCCAGCAGCCCACCCGCTCAAACCCCATGTCGTACAGGGGATTGTATTCCAGGCCCCGCCAGTGTATGTATAGCCACACCTCAAGCGCACGCCAGTCGCGGATGGGGTACACATTCACCTGCCCCGGCACCAGGGGATTTCCCTCAGTGGCAGGGATGCGGGCACGGCTGAATGATTCGTACTTACGCTTGCCGTCTATGGTCAGGTAATTCCCCTTTTCCGGTATCTCCCCTGCAGGAGCCAGCTTGCAGACCTTGCAGCACCACCTGTAATCCTTGGCAGGAGGCCCGAAATCTGGCAAGTGCTGCCAGAACACGTCCCCTGCATCCAGTTCATCCAGGTCAATATCATTATCATGGCAAAACTGTCGCGCATATTCCACAGTCTCAGGGAATTCCAGGCCAGTATTGATGAAATATGCCTTTGGGCTGTGTTTCAATGCGCTTTTAGTCAGGTCCAGCACCACCAGGCTGTCCTTACCGCCGCTGAATGACACATACACGGGTCTGCCGCGGTATTCCTGCTGGTTGGCCATGCCCTTTATAGTGTTCATGGCATTCTTGCCCAGGCGTTTGATGGCAGGCGCGTTGGCCCTGACCACCTTGTCCATCGTGGGAACCACATCCTTTAACCGGGCCCGGCTTTTCCCAATCTTTTTGACCCTGACCGCAGGTGTGGCGGTTTGCCCCATCACCTTGGCATCCAGCAGTGCAAGACCCACACCCGTCATTGTCCCCTTCCTGACAATGATATCATCACCCTGCCTGACATCATCCGAACACCACTGTACCATATCAGAACTAACAGTCTTACCGCTGAGATGGCCGGGAACATCTGACAGCTCAACAGTCCTGTGCCTGGTACATTGTGCCATGAGGGCAGCTCCATCCATTGAAAGGTCGAACTGCCAGTCCAGGGTTTTCAGGTCAAAGCGCAGTATCCCAAACACCAGAGCGTCCACTATTACCTGGTCGGTCTTATCCTCACCACCAATTTTATTGAGCAGGACAATACGCTCACCAAGCGGGTCAATACCGTAGCGGGCAGTCAGGATATCATGCAGGATACTGCGCTCGTAAGGTGAGCAGAACCGCACATCTCCGGGCGGTCCAAGTTCAATTCGCTGACCAGTCGAGTTGCAGAGTGCACACTCGATACTGATAAGCGGGAGATTACAGTCCGGGCACCAGTGAATGGATGCACCTTTTCCGGGTTTGAATTGTCTTTTATTGCGTTGTTCGGTCATTTGGCATNGTAGTTATTGCAGGTATATATTCTTAAATATTTTTACCTGAGGATTGGAATGAACACCCAATGGACCCGGCGGGATTCGAACCCGCGGCCTTCACGTTGCGAACGTGACGATCTACCCCTGATCTACGAGCCCAAAAAAGAAATAATCAGGACATTTTCCTGCCCCGAAATCCAGTAATAGTCAAAAACCAAACAATTCAAACCATCTTTGCGGTGACTAAAATCATACACCGCAAAGGACGTGAAAGAGCAAAGTGTTCAGGATTTATGTTCCTGACTATAAATCAGTAACTGGTTATCAATTGATA